>DUAL01000077.1 GCA_012960835.1 Flavobacteriales bacterium
AGGTATACAAGGTAATAAATATACTGACGGTAAAATTGAGGCGCTCAATAAAGAAGAGGCGGCGTTTAAGTTAAAAGAGCAAAAAATTATTATCACTCATCTTGAAAATTTTTCTGGAAATGAAGAGGTAACAGAAAAGAGAGTGGATTCTAAAAAGATTACAAAAGCACCCAAAAAGGTTCCAATTCACGAGGTAATTGTATTTACCAAAAAACTTGAAACAATGGTGCGTGCTGGCTTACCAATATTAGAAACTATTGCCATGATTAAAAAGCAAACCGATCATAAAGGATTAAGATGGATCATTGGAGATATTTATCAATCAGTAGAATCTGGAACTCCATTATCTGATTCTTTTGCTAAACATGGTCAGATATTTGATAATATTTATGTCAATCTATTAAGGGCTGGTGAATCTAGTGGCAAGGTTGATCTTTTTTTAAAAAAGCTTGTGATTAATATGGAAAAAGAAGAGAAAATTCGAAAAAGTATTAAAGGCGCGCTCACTTATCCTACTGTCCTCTTGATTGTGGCAATGTCAGTTATTATATTGATGATGGTGTTTATCGTCCCTGTTTTTAAGAAAATATTTGAAAATGTCGAAGGAGGGCTGCCTCTTGCTACGCAGATAGTGGTTAATATCAGTGATTTTTTAACAGATCCAATTAAAGGCGGGCTTTTAGGGGTAAGTATTGTTTCTGTAGTAATTATCTTGCTTACTTTAATTAAGAAAAATTATAAGATTAGACGTTTATGGCATAAGTTTATTTTAAAGGTGCCACTTGTAGGTGATTTGTCTAGAAAGTCGGCTCTGTCCAAAATAGCTATGATTCAAGGTAACTTAAGTGCAGCTGGTGTGCCAGTATTAGAAGCATTAGATATTGCTGCATTGTCTAATAACAACATAATTATAAGAGAGGCAATGATAGAGGTTAAGCGTGGTGTTTTTTCGGGTGAGCCTTTATCTGAGCTTTTTGAGAAAAATCCATCAATTTTTGAGCCATCTTTTGTCGCAATGGTTGCTGTAGGTGAAAAAACTGGCAACATGGAAGAGATGTTTGGAGCTATTGCTAATTATTACGAAGAAGAAATGGATGTTACCATTACTCGGTTAACCACAATGCTAGAGCCAATTATGATTGTATTTATGGGTATTACAATCGGCTTTATTTTAGTAGCAATGTATACA
>DUAL01000078.1 GCA_012960835.1 Flavobacteriales bacterium
CAATATCCGGAATAAAAATTAAGGATTTGTTATTTATCATAATTTCATAACCTACAGTTTCCGAAAACTCATCTCTATGCGGAACCAAAAAAGGTTTTACTTTTATGTTCTCGTTCAGATTAATAGTTGAGTCCGATTTTAGTTTTTGTAAACGGATATTTTCTAATTCCACCAATTGACTCCAAGGTCCGTTTTCTTCTAAAAAAGTTTTCATTCTTGGCATGGCAAAAACAGGAATTCCATTTGTTCCCATAACTTCTCTACCAAAATGCATGAGACCGGTATAATGACCCATATGGGCATGGGTGAGAAGCACTCCATCTACCTTTTCAGTTTCGGTTGCGCTTTTTAATAATTGTAATTGCTCTTTAATATTAGGAGTGGCGTCAATAATCCATTGCTCATTTGTAGTAGGGTCAACTATTGCCAGGCAAGAAGTAGTTCTTTGTAATTCAGTGTTGCTCCAAGTTGCTGTACAACACTCTTTTTTGCAATTCATTTGCGGATATCCTGCATCTTGTGCTATTCCCAAAACCATAACAAAAGGAGAACTTGGAGTTTCCTCTTTTTGCGAATTACAAGCAAAAAATAATACAATAAATAAGTAGATTATATTTTTCATTTGATAATTTTTTCAAAACAATAATATTCATTTTTTCCTTCTTTAAGGTAAATGTGTCCTAATTGTTGGTAGCCCAAATTAATGTAAAACTCCATGGCTTTTGGATTTCCGGAATAAGTATCCAAACGGATTGATTTCAGTCCTTTTTCTACTACAAGATTTTCAGCAAAAAGCATTAATTTTTTACCAATTCCTTTTTTCCAGGATTCCTCTTTTACCCCTAACCTATGCACCACCAAAAACTGATTTGTTTTGTCTTGCCAATCCATAGCTAAATAGGTTTTATCCTGATTTTGGTCGATATTTATTCCGCCAATAATGATGGAGTTTTCTTCTGCTACAAAATAAGTTTTTGCTTTGATATCTTGCATTATTACCTCAGAATTAGGGTAAGTTGCATCCCATTGGTCAATGCTATTTTTTAGCATTCCAGCAACACAAGATTTGTACATCAACATGATGTTCCCTAAATCTGATGTTTGTGCTTTTCTGATTATCATTGGATAAGTAAATTACAACCTCTTACATCCGAATTTTCAAACCTACCCAGAACTGAAAAAGTACTA
>DUAL01000079.1:0-643 GCA_012960835.1 Flavobacteriales bacterium
TGGTTTCGCCCTGATCTTTATAAATATTTCCAATGTTAATTAAAGATAAAGCAATGCCTTGTTTATCTCCCAGCTCTTCTTTTATTTTTAAGCTTCTGGAATAATATTCCAGTGCTTTGGCGTGATCTCCCTGAGACTTATAAATAATTCCAATGTTAATCAAAGAGCCAGCAATGCCATATTTATCTTCAATTTCCTCATCTATTTTTAAGCTTCTGGTTAAATACTCTATTGCTTTGGCATTATCGCCCTGCCTCCAGCAAATCATTCCAATGTTCATTAATGAGCTAGCAATGTCTTGTTTATCTCCCAGCTCCTCTTTTATTTTTAAGCTTTTAGTATAACAATCCTCAGCTTTGTCTAAGTCGCCCTGCTTCCAGTAAATATTTCCAATGTTATTTAAAGAGGCAGCAATGCCTTTTTTATCTCCCAGCTCCTCACCTATTTTTAAGGATCTGGTGTAATAGTCTATTGCTTTGGCGTAATTGCCTCTAATATAAAATGATGCTCCTTGTGTATTTAAAGTATTTGACATCCATTTTTTGTTGTTTACAGATTCAGCAAAGTTATACTCAAGCTGTGCAAAATAAAAAGCGCTATCTGGCTGAGAATACAAATATCCATTCCAAGCTATCTTATGCAT
>DUAL01000079.1:669-1187 GCA_012960835.1 Flavobacteriales bacterium
GAGGTGTCGTTCCATACACCCCACAAAGAGTCGAGGTCAACTTGGGCTATGGAGCTATAGCCAATAAAAAGAGCTATTAAAAACAGATAGAGTTTTTGCATGAGTTAAAAATAGGAAAGAAAATAGATTTTATTCAGTGAATAAGATAAATAAATTGAGTATTCATAAAATATAATTGCATTTATCATTAAAAAACTTAAATTTATTCTATCCTCTATAAAATCATCCTATTTGAAAACACATCTGGAATATTTTTACAGCTGGGAACAAAATACTCCTGACAGCCTATTTTTAAAACAGCCCTATGGAAATTCCTGGCACACCCTTACCTACAAAGAAGCAGGCATTGAAGCCAGAAAAATGGTGACTGTGCTTAAAAAAATGGGCTTAAAAAAAGGGGATCATATTGGCATTCTTTCTAAAAACTGCTATCACTGGATTTTGGCTGATCTTGCCATCTCTATAGGTGGGTTTATTTCGGTCCCCTATTATGCCAGTCTACCAAAAGAACAGCTCAA
>DUAL01000080.1 GCA_012960835.1 Flavobacteriales bacterium
TTGCAAATATCGTAAAATATAATAGATAAATTTCACTATATTTGGTGCGAAAATTATGAAACAACTATTTACCCTATTCCTTCTTATATTGTTGTCTTGCAGTATGAATAACACCAAGACTATTGAGACCATAAAACAGGACCCTAACGAGATTGATGCTATAAAGAAGATGTTAACCACACAACAGGAATGTTGGAACAATGGAGATATAGATGGATTTATGGAAGGATATTGGAATTCTGAAGAATTGATATTTACCTCAGCAACACATAAACCAGCATATGGATGGCAAAATACTTTAGAGCGATATAAAAACAGTTATCCAATAAAATCTAGCATGGGAGAATTTAGATTTGAGATATTAGATGTAAGACTAACTTCAACAACAACATCAAATCTATTTGGAAAATGGGAACTTATTAGAGAAAAGGATCACCCTAACGGACTCTTCTACTTAGATCTTGAAAAGTTTGAGGAGAATTGGTTAATTACAAAAGACTCTACCATATCATTTGTAATTAACCAATTCTCACTAGAATGATATTGTAGAGTCTTTCTAGTATGAAAAAATATTTCTCATTAATCAAATTTAGCCATACCATCTTTGCAATGCCATTTGCTTTTATTGGTTTTTTCTTGGCTACAAAATCATACGAATTTGAACGGATTACACTTTTATATGTAGTACTTTGTATGGTGTTTGCGCGCTCGGCAGCCATGGCTTTTAATCGCTATATTGATAGAGATATAGATAAAGTAAATGAAAGAACAGCCCAAATAAGAGAAATACCAAACGGTACAATTACTGCAAAAAATGCACTTCTTTTTGTTATCATCAACTCTTTATTATTTATTGGAATAACTTATTTAATTAATCCTCTCTGCTTGGCTCTATCGCCAGTTGCCCTATTGATAATTTTAGGATACAGTTATACTAAACGATTTACAGCTCTTTGTCATTTAGTTTTAGGGCTAGGACTCGCCCTGGCCCCTATTGGAGCTTACTTGGCTGTTAGTGGTGAGTTTAATATTATCCCTCTCCTATTTTCAGTTGCTGTACTTTTTTGGGTAAGTGGCTTTGATATTATTTATTCTTTGCAAGATGAAGAATTTGATAAAACACAAAAACTACATTCTATTCCTGTACTGATAGGAAAAAAGAACGCATTAAACTTATCCAACCTTTTACATTTTTTTACTTTTTCAGCACTAAGTATTGCGGGTTTATTAGATGAATTCGGATTGTATTATTGGATAGGTTTTTGGATTTTTACCGCCCTACTTGCTTACCAACACAGATTGGTAAAACACAATGATTTGAGCAAAGTAAATCTCGCATTTTTTACTACAAACGGCATTGCTTCCGTTATTTTTGGCGCATTTGTTATTGCTGATTTATTACTAAAATAGATCAATAGGAAATTGGATTGTATTTGTACCTTATGTAATACTAGTTTATCTTCTTTTTTCTGCTAGCAATTGGATGGTTAATTGCATAAAAAAACCCAGTAAATAACTGGGTTTTGTTTTTTAAGCTTCTGCCGTAGGTCCTCCAAAATTCATGGGGATTCCGCCAGTAGGATCAACATCTTTTATCTCGCCATGCTGAGCTTCAAATTTTGAAATATTATCATTCAAAGCTTTCATAAGGCGTTTAGCATGTTGAGGTGTAAGAATAATTCGTGATTTTACTTTTGCCTTTGGAACTCCAGGCATCATTTGAATAAAATCAACTACAAACTCAGAGGGGGAATGATTGATAATAGCAATATTGCTGTAAGTCCCTTCAGCTACTTCCTCACTTAATTCAATGTTTAGTCCGTCTTGTTTTTTTTCTTCTGACATAATAATAAGTTTTTATTCTTCCGTTATTGTTACTTTCTCTTGCACCAATTCTTCTGTTTTATCCTCTAGTAATTTATCAAATTCTGCTTGTGAACCAACAATTAAATCGCTTCCATCAATAAGGCCAGTTCCTGCTGGAATTTTGTGCCCAACAATTACATTTTCTTTCAATCCTCTAAGACCATCTCTTTTCGCTCTAATAGCTGCTTCATTCAATACTTTTGTAGTTTCCTGGAAAGAAGCTGCTGAAATCCAACTATCGGTTTGCAGTGAAGCTCTGGTAATTCCTTGAAGTACCGGACGAGAAATTGCCGGAACAGCATCACGCGAATCAATGGGCTTCATATCCTTTCTTTTAAGTCGGGAATTCTCTTCTCTTAGCTGTCTTGCAGTAATTAATTGCCCTTGGCTGTAATCGGTTGAATCACCAGCATTTTCAATGTATTTTTTATCGAAAATCCAATCGTTTTCTTCCATGAAATCGATTTTGTTTACCAATTGTTTTTCCAATAATTTAGTATCACCAGAATCAACTATTTCCACTTTCCTCATCATTTGTCTTACCACAACCTCAAAGTGTTTGTCGTTAATTTTCACTCCTTGCAACCTATAAACCTCCTGTACCTCATTCACAATATATTCCTGAACAATAGTGGGTCCTTTAATTGCTAAGATGTCTCTTGGCGTGATTACGCCATCACAAAGTGGCGTTCCCGCTTTTACAAAATCATTCTCTTGAGCTAATATGTGTTTTGAAAGGGGCACTAAGAATTTCTTTTCCTCACCAGTTTTTGAGGTTACAATAATTTCTTTATTCCCTCTTTTGATTTTCTTTCCAAATGAAACAATACCATCAATCTCAGAAACTACTGCTGGATTAGAAGGATTCCTTGCTTCAAAAAGCTCTGTAACTCTTGGAAGACCACCCGTAATATCACCTGAAGAACCTTGCACCCTTGGAATTTTAGCAACTACTGTTCCTGCCTTTATTGTTTCTCCTTCATCAACCGAGATATGCGCTTTTACAGGAATACTATAAGACCTTTCCTTACCTTTTGCTTGAATAACAATAACAGGATTTTTCTTTTTATCTCTACTATCAATTATTACTTTTTCTTGATGCCCTGTTTGCTCATCCGATTCAATTCTATATGTATATCCTTCCTCAATATCTTGGTATTGAATCTTTCCAGCAATCTCAGAAATGATAAGTGCATTGTAAGGATCCCAATCGCAAACTACATCTCCCTTAACAACCTTTCCGGATTTTTTGTAAATATTAGAACCATAAGGAATAATATGAGTAGCAATCGTAACGCCTGATTTTTCATCAATTATTTTAAGTTCAGCTGTTCTAGAAATTACAATTTCAACATCTTTACCATTAGCCTTTTTCGTTTTAACGGTTTTTAAATCTTCAATCTCAATCTTACCATCATTTTTGATAGTAATACTCGAATCTGCTGCAGTTCTAGAAGCAGTACCCCCAACATGGAAAGTTCTTAGCGTAAGCTGAGTACCCGGCTCTCCAATGGATTGAGCAGCAATAACACCAACTGCCTCTCCTCTTGCTGCCATTTTTGCAGAAGCCAAACTTCTACCATAACATTTGCTACAAATTCCTTTTCTGGTTTCGCAAGTAAGAGCAGAACGAATTTCAACTTCCTCAATTTCTGCTTCTTGAATCTCTTTAGCAATTAATTCAGTTATCTCACTTCCCGATTCAACAATAACTTTATTATCGTTTAGATTGTAAATATCATGCAAGCAAACTCTTCCTGTAATTCTTTCAGATAAAGTTTCTACAATATCTTCATTGTTTTTAAGGGCAGTAGTTACAAGCCCACGCAAAGTACCACAATCTTCTTCTGTAATCACCACATCTTGCGAAACATCAACCAATCGTCTTGTTAAATAACCAGCATCTGCAGTTTTTAGAGCCGTATCGGCTAATCCTTTTCTGGCACCATGAGTAGAAATAAAGTACTCTAAAATGGAAAGCCCTTCTCTAAAGTTAGTGATAATAGGATTTTCAATAATAGAATCTCCATGATCACCTGATTTCTGTGGTTTGGCCATCAATCCCCTCATTCCAGATAACTGACGAATTTGCTCTTTCGAACCCCTTGCACCAGAATCCAACATCATATAAAGAGAGTTGAAACCTTGTCTTTCGCTTCTAAGTCGGCTCATTACCGTTTCGGTCAATCGAGCATTGGTATTAGTCCAAATATCAATTACCTGATTATATCTTTCGTTATTGGTAATTACACCTAAATTATAGTGAGAAAACACCTCATCTACTTTTTCATAAGCATCTTTTACCATTTGTTTTTTCTCTGGCGGAACCATTGCATCCCCTAAATTAAAAGAAAGACCACCTTTAAAAGCCATTTGAAAACCAATATTTTTAATATTATCCAAGAATTTTACTGTTTTAGAAACCCCACATTTACTAAGAATATCTCCAATGATATTTCTTAATGCTTTTTTAGTAAGCAACTCATTGATAAAACCAATCTCTTCAGGAACAAATTCATTAAATAATACTCTACCTACTGAAGTTTCTAAGAGATAATCTTTTCCTTTTTCATCTTTCACACGCACTCTTATCATAGCATGAAGTGCTACAATTTTTTCATTGTAAGCAATAATCACTTCCTCAGCAGAATAAAAAGTCATTCCTTCTCCTTTAACGGTAACCGCCTTTTCTATTACTTTTCCTTTTTCATTTTTTACCTGATCTGCAGTTACTTTTTGCTTTGTCATATAATAAAGTCCAAGCACCATGTCTTGTGAAGGAACTGTAATTGGAGCTCCATTTGCAGGATTTAGGATATTATGAGAAGCCAACATTAAAATTTGTGCTTCCAAAATAGCAGCCGTACCAAGTGGTAAATGAACCGCCATTTGATCCCCATCAAAATCGGCATTAAATGCAGTACATACAAGTGGATGCAACTGAATAGCTTTTCCTTCAATCATTTTTGGCTGAAAGGCCTGAATACCCAATCGGTGAAGAGTTGGAGCCCTATTTAAAAGTACAGGATGTCCTTTCATTACATTTTCTAAAATATCCCAAACTACTGGTTCTCTAGCATCAATAATCTTTTTGGCAGATTTTACTGTTTTTACAATTCCTCTTTCAATCAGTTTTCGAACAATAAATGGTTTGTATAGCTCTGCAGCCATTTCTTTTGGCAAACCACATTCATGTAGTTTCAAACTAGGACCAACAATAATTACCGAACGAGCAGAATAATCTACCCTTTTTCCTAAAAGATTTTGACGGAATCTACCTTGCTTTCCTTTCAAGTTATCCGATAATGATTTCAGTGCCCTGTTTCCATCTGTTTTTACAGCAGATGATTTTCTGGAATTATCAAAAAGTGCATCAACAGATTCTTGCAACATCCTTTTTTCATTTCTTAAAATTACTTCAGGAGCATTGATTTCCATCAATCGTTTCAATCTGTTATTTCGGATAATCACTCTTCTATATAAATCATTCAAATCAGAAGTTGCAAACCTTCCTCCATCTAGTGGAACAAGTGGACGCAACTCAGGTGGAGTAACAGGAACAACTTTTATTATCATCCACTCTGGTTTATTTTCGGTATGCTGATTCGCCTCACGAAAGGCCTCTACTACTTGCAATCTTTTAAGTGCTTCAGTTTTTCTTTGCTGAGAAGTTTCCGTATTTGCCTTATCTCTTAACTCGAACGACAAGGCATCCATGTCAATTCGTGCAAGTAAATCAGCAATTGCTTCTGCACCCATTTTAGCAATAAATTTATTTGGATCTTCATCAGGCAAATACTGATTTTCTGTTGGGAGTGCATCTAATATATTTAAATATTCTTCCTCAGTAATAAAATCATTATCCTTAATTGGATCTCCTTCTTCATTTAGCCCGCCAACTCCTGCTTGAATCACAACATATCTTTCATAATAGATAATCATGTCCATCTTTTTGGTTGGAAGCCCTAAAAGATATCCTATTTTATTAGGTAGCGTTCTGAAATACCAAATATGAGCTACCGGAACAACCAATTTGATGTGCCCAACTCTTTCTCTTCTTACCTTTTTCTCAGTTACTTCCACCCCACATCTATCACAAATAATTCCTCTGTAACGGATTCTTTTATATTTACCACAATGGCATTCAAAATCCTTTACTGGCCCAAAAATTCTTTCGCAAAAAAGCCCATCTCTTTCTGGCTTATATGTTCTATAATTTATGGTTTCTGGTTTTAACACCTCACCAGATGATCTTCCTAATATATCTTCCGGAGAAGATAAACTGATTTTTAGGTGTGAAAAATCTTTGTGTTGTCTTTTATCTTTAGTTATTGGCATAATTTTATTAAATATTTTTATTCAAAAGATACTTTTAATCCTAATCCGCTAAGCTCATGTAACAATACATTGAATGATTCTGGAATTCCTGCTTTTGGTAAAGGATTTCCTTTTACAATGGCTTCATAAGCTTTTGCTCTTCCTATTACATCATCCGATTTTAAGGTCAGCATTTCTTGTAAAATGTTGGAAGCACCATAACCCTCTAATGCCCAAACCTCCATCTCACCCAATCTTTGTCCACCGAATTGCGCTTTACCCCCAAGTGGTTGCTGTGTAATAAGGGAATAAGGACCAATAGAACGAGCATGCATTTTATCATCAATTAAGTGTCCTAGTTTTAGCATGTAGATTATTCCCACTGTTGCTGGTTGATCGAATTTCTCTCCAGTTCCACCATCATATAAATAAGTTTCTCCATAAGTTGGTAATCCAGCTTCTTTCATTTCTTTATTAATGTCCTCAATACTAGCGCCATCAAAAACAGGAGTAAAATACCTTTTATCTAATTTCTGACCAGCCCAACCTAAAATGGTTTCGTAAATCTGACCAAGGTTCATCCTTGAAGGCACTC
>DUAL01000081.1 GCA_012960835.1 Flavobacteriales bacterium
ACAAAAGCGTAACTGACCCTAAGGAAAGAGAACGCCTCTACTGGCAAGACGACCATTTAAGGCTGTTTGGCTTGGACTATGGTAAGAAATTGGCTACTGCTGGTTTTAAGGTTACAGAAAGCGATTTCATTAATGAATTAGATCCAAAACTAGTTGAACTCTATGCCTTGCCAAAAGGTGAAATTGTTTACTTCTGTGAGAAGAAATAAATGAAAACCTTCCTCACTTCCCTGCTACTGATTTGCTTTATAAATCAAATAATTGCCCAGAATTTAAGTAATTTATCTTTCGGAACAGATTCAACTTTTGAAGTAGTAAGTTGGAATATTGAATGGTTCCCTAAAAACGGAACAATTACTGCTAATTATGTGCAGACAATTCTAACTAATTTGCAAGCAGATGTATATGCCTTACAAGAAATAGATGACACTACTTTACTAAAGTCAGTTGTTGCAAATATCCCAGGATACGAATGTTATTTTAAAAGCGATTGGTTTGCAGGCTTGGCTTATGTGTACAACACCAATACTGTACAGATAAATGGACAATATGAAATTTATACTTCTCAGCCCTATTGGAACGCTTTCCCAAGATCACCGCAAGTATTGGAAATTACTTTTGATGGGGAAGATTATGTCATTATTAACAATCATTTTAAGTGCTGTGGAGATGGGACTTTAAACACAAACGATCCTAATGATGAAGAAAATAGAAGGTTGACATCCGTTACACTATTGAAACAATATATTGATAGTTTGTTTATAAATGAAAGAGTGATTGTAGTGGGTGATTTAAATGATATTCTAACGGATGCATCCTCCAATAATGTTTTTCAAACCCTAATTGATGATACTGCAAATTATGTATTTGCAGATATGCAAATTGCTCAAGGAAGCAATAATGATTGGAGCTACCCTACTTGGCCATCACATTTGGACCATA
The DNA here is from genome assembly GCA_012960835.1 of Flavobacteriales bacterium. Taxonomy (GTDB): domain Bacteria; phylum Bacteroidota; class Bacteroidia; order Flavobacteriales; family BACL11; genus DUAL01. The sequence goes on from DUAL01000081.1 coordinate 943, forward strand.
TTCTAATTTCAGATGAACTTTTTGCAGCTTTTTCTAAGCCTAATTCAATAGTTGCTTGCATAAGAATTGATGATTATATGAGCAATTGGTATGCTTATGAAAATAATATCTCAGACCATAGACCTGTGGGCTTAAAATTGGAAATGGATTCCTTAATTATTTCATCTATTATTGAAACAAATACTGCTGATAAAATACTTATTAAAATAGTGGATGTTTTAGGCAGAAAAACAAAAAGCAGTAAAAATAAGCCGCTCTTTTATATTTATGAAGATGGCACAGTAGAAAAGAAAATAATTATTGAATAGGTACAAACTGCAAATTTCTAACAACTACAAACTAACAACTATCTTAATACCCAATATAAATCACCTTTTTGGTTTCAAAAAATTCTTCTGTAAAGAAGTCAACTATCTCGTATTTAGTATGCGATATTCCTCTTAGTTCTTCTGACAAATCACCCCCTTTTAAGTAGAGTATTCCATTCTTTAAGGTGTTATTGTGCTTTTTGTTGAACTTACCTTTTACCCACTTTTTAAAGTCCGTCATATTGGTAACGGCACGGCTCACCACAAAATCAAAAGTTTCTTTTATGTTTTCGGCTCTTTCGTGCAGAGTACGCACATTGGTTAAGCCAATAGCACTACTTACTTCATTCACTACTTTTATCTTTTTACCTATACTGTCTACAAGCAGGAAATCAACTTCAGGAAAAAGAATAGCCAAAGGAATACCAGGAAAACCACCTCCTGTACCAATGTCTAGTATTGTTGTTCCTTTTTCAAACTGAATAATTTTCGCAATAGCCAAGGAGTGTAGCACATGACTGAGGTATAATTCGTCTATACTTTTTCTGGAAATCACATTGATTTGTGCATTCCAATGCTCGTAAAGGTTTTGTAAATTAGAAAATTGCTGAACTTGTTTTTGGCTTAAATCAGGAAAATACTTGCGTATTATTTGCATTTAAAACTTCCCTTTATGCCCTGACATAATTTTAAAGAGTTGTTCACGACTTCTGTGCAGTTGTGCCTTTACTGTCCCTAGTGGAATGTCTAATTCTGTTGCTATTTCATCATAAGTAAACTCCTTAAAATATCTAAGCTTTACAAGGGTTCTATAGTTTGGTTTTAGCTGCTCAACTATCTGTCTTAGTATTTGGATTCTCTGCTTTTTTACCATCAATTGCTCAGGATTTGGTGAATCGGAAGGAAGGTCAAAACTTTGTTTTTCCCCTTTATCGTTCACCATGAGTTTATCAATCGAAATGGTAGGCAATTTTCGTTTTCTTAAATAGTCGATACAATTATTTTTGGCAATGGTAAACAGCCAAGTGCTAAATACATAATTAGGAACATAAAGGTGGAGTTTTTTAAAAGCCTTGCCAAGGGCTTCAATGGTCAAATCTTTAGCAATATCCTCATTCCCAACTTTTTCGAAAAGCATAAAATAAAGAGGATCCCGGTAAAGCCGCATTAGTTCATTATACGCTCGAGTATCACCTGTATCAAGTGCACGATTTATTAGCAGTAAATCTCGTTTACCTTTTTCTGAAAGTTCTTTATTCATTACCAGCTTGTTGGTTTTTTAAACGAGTTCAATAATACAAAAATTCCTTGTATAACAATATGCAGGATTTCCAGTAGTGGATACCAAATAAGTAAATCGGATGATTTTAGCTTTTTCATTAGTGGCAAATAGAGAGCATAAAACATTAAAGTTCTAAAAATAAATAGAGGCAAAACAACTAGCAATGTACTTTCAAAAAAGATTAATATGGTAAATGACAACCAAAACAAAAGTTGTGAAAGAGGCCAAACCCCTAGTAAAAACTTGAAAATAAATTTGTATTTCTCTGAGGTAGTAATATGCCTTCTTCTCTGAAAAATCCACTCTTTCCAGCTTTGTTTTGTTTCGGAGATTGTATGACTATCCTCATCAATTTCAATAGCAATATTTTGTTTTGTAGCTACTTCTTGTATAAACAAATCATCATCACCAGAGGGAAGAAAAATATGAGAAGCAAAACCTTTATTGTTAAAAAAAACAGATTTTTTGTAAGCTAAATTTCGCCCAACACCCATATAAGGCAAAGATGCCAATGCAAAAGAAAAATACTGCAAAGCCACATTAAAGCCATCAAAACGGATCATAGCATTTAAGAGACCTTTTTCCTTTTTATAAGCCCCATAGCCCAATACAATTTGCTTTTTTTCGAAATTACTGACCATTTTACTCAGCCAGTTTTTGGATGACGGTATGCAATCAGCATCCGTTAAAAGCAAATATTCATGCTTTGCAGCTTTTATCCCCAAAGTAAGTGCAAACTTTTTGCCAACCCTATGTTTTACATGCTCTTCAATCTTTACAATTTTTAAGTTTTGATAATTTGCTTTCAATTCTTTTAGCACATATTCTGTATTGTCCTTGGATTGGTCATCCACTAGCACAACTTCAAAATCTGTGTATTCCTGTTCTAATATTTTCGGTAGAAATTCGGTAATATTTTCTGCTTCATTTTTGGCACATACAATTACGGATATTGGTTCATTAAAAGTTGTTTCTGATAGTTTATAAACAACTAGACGCACAAAAAAATACAGCACATAAAAAAGCTGAATAATTAATGAAAAAACAAAAATATAAAAGAGAATTTGTGTAAAAAGTTCCATTAGCACAAAAATAATTTATTTGCGGAAAAAAAGGCAAAAAGTAAAACTTATATTTGTCGCCATGAAATTTGATTTACTGAAAACAGATAAAGCATCAAATGCTCGGCTTGGAGAAATTCAAACGGCTCACGGAAAAATTCAAACGCCCATCTTTATGCCGGTGGGTACTGCTGGTACTGTAAAAGGGGTTCATCAGCACGAGCTTGTAGAAGATACAAAAGCACAAATTATTCTTGGAAACACTTATCATTTGTATTTGCGCCCAAAGTTGGACACCATTGAAAAGGCGGGCGGTTTGCACAAATTCATTGGCTGGGACAAACCCCTTCTTACCGATAGTGGTGGATACCAAGTTTATTCCTTAGCAGAAAATAGAAAAATTACGGAAGAGGGCGTAAAGTTCCAATCGCACATTGATGGCTCTTATCAGTTTTTTTCTCCTGAATACGCTATTGATATCCAAAGAAAAATTGGAGCAGATATTATCATGGCTTTTGATGAATGCACACCTTACCCATGCGAATACGATTATGCCAAAAACTCCATGCATTTGACTCACCGTTGGCTCAAAAGATGTTGTAATCGCTTTGATGAAACTAAAGGATTGTATGGATTTGAACAAAGTTTTTTTCCTATTGTGCAAGGAAGTGTGTATAAAGATTTAAGGGAGCAATCGGCTGAGAAAATTGCATCCTTTGAAAGAGAAGGAAATGCCATTGGCGGACTTTCGGTTGGCGAGCCACACGATTTGCTTTACGAAATGACAGATGTGGTTTGTAGTATTCTACCAAAAGACAAACCAAGATATTTGATGGGAGTTGGCACGCCTACTAATTTGTTGGAGAGTATTGCTTTGGGAGTGGATATGTTCGATTGCGTGATGCCAAGTAGAAATGCTCGAAACGGAATGCTTTTCACCTCAGAGGGAACGATAAATATCAAAAATGGAAAATGGAAAAATGACTTTTCTCCTATTGATGAAAACGGCACTTCTTATGTGGATAAACCCTACACAAAAGCGTATCTCAGGCATTTGTTTGCAAGTGGTGAACTTTTAGGTAAGCAAATTGCAACTTTGCACAATATTCGTTTTTATCTGTGGTTAATGCAAAAGGCAAGAGAGGAGATAAAAAACGGTACTTTTGCTCCTTGGAAGAATAAAATGGTAAAAAAATTAGATATTCGTTTGTAAAATGAAAAAACTAGATTGGTATATCATAAAGAAGTTTTTGGGCACTTTCTTTTTTTCCATTTCTCTTATTTTGGTAATTGTAATTGTTTTTGATATCTCAGAAAAAATTGATGATTTCCTGGAAAGTGAGGCACCACTAAAAGCCATTATATTTGATTATTATCTAAACTTTATTCCATTTTTTGCTAACCTTTTTAGTCCGCTTTTTATTTTTATTGCCGTTATCTTTTTCACCTCAAAAATGGCAAACAATACCGAAATAATTGCCATCCTAAATAGTGGAATGAGTTTTTGGAGATTACTGCTTCCTTATCTTATTGCGGCTGTTTTTCTTGCTTCTGCATCCTTTGTATTGGGAAATTTTGTGATTCCTCCTGCCAATAAAGTAAGAATTGATTTTGAAAACAAATACATCAAAAAGAAATTTCGTTTCAGAGGAAAAAATATACATTTGCAACTGCAAAAAGGACAATACGCCTATATGGAAAGCTACAATAGCACAAAGGATATCGCCTACAAATTTGCATTGGAAAATATAAAAGATGGAAAACTACAATCCAAACTAAATGCAAATTACATTAAGTGGGATAGTACATCAGGAAGGTGGCAAGTAAACAGATGGCAAATCAGGGAGTTTTTAGAGGAGGGAGAAAAACTAAGTAAAGGGGAACGATTGGATACCCTCATCAATTTGAAACCCTCTGATTTTAAAACCCGCCTTAGTAAAGTAGAAACCATGAACCTTTTTGAGCTAAACAAATACATAAAAGCAGAACAGCTAAAAGGAACGGCAAATATCGTCTATCACAAAATTGAAAAACACAAACGCATGGCTTTCCCTTTTGCATCCATCATACTCACGGTAATTGGGGTGGCAGTAGCAAGCCGAAAATCAAGAGGGGGAATTGGTCTGCATTTGGGTGCAGGACTACTTATTAGCTTTTCCTACATTTTGTTTATGCAAATTTCCACAACTTATGCCACAAATGGCAATCTCTCCCCGGCTTTGGCAGTATGGCTACCCAATATTTTGTATTTATTTCTGGGAATGTTTTTGGTACTGAAAGCGCCAAAATAGATTTTAATATTTAGATACTAGACTTTAACAAATCAAAAAAACGACTTTCTTCATTCAATAATTATCTTTTTTTCTACTGTGCCATCATCAAATATATAATAAAGCGTACAATTTTTTTGAATATTGGTTTCCTTACCTAAAACATCAACAACTTTTATTAACGTTTTTTGATTATTATTAAAGTCATTTATTGCAGACACAGGATTAAATATAAAATTTAGATTTGCAATACTATCACAACCCACTGAATTATATAATGTAACAGAATAATCTCCAGAAGTAGTTAATATCAAACCATTCCAGTTTATACTAATATTAGATACAAGGGTGTCATATGAGAACGAATTATAATTACAACTACCATCATTAGTATTTGCTATTGGATCATAGTTGCATGCAAATGGATCAGTACATCCTAAAATTTCATAACAATTACCACCAATATTATTATCGATCCATATTAGCCTATCTCCAATCCAATTTTTAAAAAAGTTAAGTTCATCCTGATATGTATTTCCTACATAATAATTAGGCCAAACATAATTTCCTAAGATATTCCACTGTTGAAAATTTCTTTGCTGCGCATCATTTAGATAAAGCGCCATACTATCAATAAAGGTAAAAATTGAGTCTTGATGAAAACTCCTCTCTCTTAAATACTCCCATCTACACTTAAGTTTATTTTGATATATTGTGTCATCTAGAAGTCTTTCGAACCAAAAAGGATTATTATCTCCACAGCCACCATTAACTTCCCACCCAGATGTAATTCCCCCATTACAATAATCA
>DUAL01000082.1 GCA_012960835.1 Flavobacteriales bacterium
CAACACTTATTTGCAAAATAAATACAAATAAATGCAAATTTACAACATTCTTTGGTTTTAATTTTAAGCAAGCCTTGCTTGCTGATTTAAAGACAATAAAAAACCCCCAACCGAAGTTGAGGGTTCTCTACTAACTTAATCTTAAATTAAGCTAACTGTCTATCTAAATAAGATTTAGAAAGAAACAGAAAGATCAAGCTCTAAGATTTGAGTGTCAGTTGTAGCTGAATCATCTTTATCAGTATAAGTAGCTGCAAATGTTGCACCTGAAGCTAAAGAACGTGATACAGCAACCTGTACATAGTCAAGGTCTGCAGTTGCAGAGATACCTTTATCAATTGAACCAGACTTAACAGTCACAGTGTTACCAGCAATTGACGTCTTAGCAGAAATCTGCATGTTGTCTCTTGCAGTTGCTTTACCACCGTTCTCAACAGCGAAGATTGAAGAATCAGTTTCACCAACTAAAGAATCAGTATTATCAACATCTAACCAAGCTACAGTTAAAGCAACATCACCAACTGTCTTATCGATTTGACCGAAAGTAACGTCAGAATTAGCTGTGTCGCTTGATTTAGTCTCTAAACGAACACCAAAACCAGCTACATCACCAGAAATACCAAAAGCGTCTACAGTTGCAGAAACTCTCTTAGCTTGTACTTTATAACCAGCTACGTCCATTGACGCACCAAAAAACATGTTGCCGTTAAGAGTTGTTGTACCAGTTGAAGCAGCAGTCTCACCATGATCAGAATTACCAGCGTAAATTGCAACACCACCAATCGTTGTTGATAAAGTTACCTTGTTAGTTGCGCGACCACCTTCGTCGATCTCGCCTAAAATACCTGCAGTACTAGAAGCATAGTTACCAGCTTTAACTGTAACATCAGCAATCTTAGTTGTCATGTAGATATCTTCAATATCCATTGAAGCTGCTCCACCATCAATATCACCTTGGTTTGAAAACTCATAGTTTGCAACTACTGTAGTATCACCATTCTTACCAGTAATTTTTAAATTAACTTCAGTGTTAGTTTTATTAGTTGAATCAGTTGAAGTCTCAGTATTGAAATATTCAAATTTACCGTTACCAGTAATAGAAACGTCAGCGATTGCAGCTGTACCCATTGTTGCTGCAACTGCAGCGATTAATAATTGTTTTTT
>DUAL01000083.1 GCA_012960835.1 Flavobacteriales bacterium
AAAACCGGCTAAAAAGATGAAGAAACCAATTAAACGTAAAAATAAATATTAGGAGTATTGTATGCCACAACATCAGGGAAATGTTAGTTTCCAACAATATCAAGCTAAACAGCAACAGCCCAGGAATTCTGATTATATGCAGATGATTATGGGTTTAAACATTAGAGAAGGTCAAGACCCTGAAACTGCTGAGTTAAATGCTGTACGCGAAATGCAACATTACATGAAGAATGGTATTAACCCTATGGGCCCTATAAATGGTCGTGAAGCAGGTTTAAATGAAATTGAAGGTAGTAGACAAGCTCATGAAGCTATGCAATTACAAGAGCAAAAAAAGGCTGATACAAAACAGCAGTTTGATAGCACAGTTGATGATTTCAATAAATGGTTAATGAAACAAGGTAAGCCCCCTATGCCTAAACCTAGACAGCCTAACAATAGAGGTTGGGAGGGTGCTACAGAAGCTCTTCAACAGTTGCAAAATTTACAATTACCAGTAGTTAAATATTAGGAGATTATCATGCCAGGATTCGGACAAACCAAATTATCTAAACAAAAAAATAAAGTTACACAAAAAGAAAAAATAAATTCACGTACTAGTACTACAGGACGTGCTGTTAGAAATAAAAAATTAGCAAAAGAAAGACAAATTGATGCATTAAATTTTAATGATTATCAAAAAGAAATGGAAATGCTTGATTTTATAGCTCGACAAAAAGCAACAAATGATTTACCAGCATTACATAAACAGTTACAAGCTTTGAGTAAAGTTGATGATTCAGTTAAAACCCCTGAAGGAAAAACAAGAGTTTGGAATGCAAATGGAGATAGTTATCTAATTGATAGTGGTAATAGGGCGCAACTTATCGAAGCAAGAAATAAGCAATATAACCCTGGCAATATTGCTGCTATGGGTAGTGATTTTAAAAATAATCAAAGTGTAGTCACCAGTGTTAATCCTGTTACACAGCAACCTAATGCATGGGTAAAAAAACCTGTATCTTTCCAGCAATGGCAATCTAATAGTCTAGAAGATGATTTAGCACAGGAAACTACAGATGTACCTATACATCCAGTAACAGGGTTACGTATTGAAAAAGGTGATAATTGGAATTCTTACACGGAAGCCCCAAGTGGAACTACTTACAATAATAGTAATTTTA
>DUAL01000084.1 GCA_012960835.1 Flavobacteriales bacterium
CGTGAATAATTATCTTGATCAAAAGGAAAAGCATTCCAGACATACACTGCAATTCTTCAAAACATTAAATTCAATAATAAATTCGATAGATTTGCTAGAAATGCGTGGCAGAGATTCTCTTGGTTTGTGCTTACAGTTTGTTCTTAAACCAACTGAAAGAAACCTAGAATGGTATAAAACGAACGAAATTGAAAAACACTTTTTGGAAACGTATAAGAAGAACCACCCAAATACTGATTGTATTCTTGGAGATGTTAATATTCCAAAAACAAAAGAAGAGATAATATCAAAAATAAACAACCAAAAAGTAGGGGTTATTGTTGGCGGCCCACCTTGTCAGGGGTTTTCTTACGCAGGCTGGAGAAATGCTCATGATGATCGCAACCAGTTGTTTAAAAATTTTGTAGAGATAGTATCTCAAGTAAAACCTGAATTTTTTGTCATGGAAAATGTCCCTGGAATTTTAACTATGCGAAAAGGTGAGGCTATTAATGAAATTATTCAGGAGTTTAGTGAAATAGGTTATAACGTTAGTAAGCCTTTTTTATTGAAAGCTGAGGAGTTTGGGGCTCCACAAAAAAGAAGAAGGGTTTTTCTTGTAGGTTCGTTAAAATCTGTATTCCTTGACAGTCCAACAGCTTTATTTTCTGATACATGTTTAGATTTACCCAAGCCAATAACTGTTGGAGAGGCTATATTTGGATTACCTAAACTGATATCTGGAGAGGGGGAGACTGAGATTGAGAGTAGCTACAACTCTACGTCATATTATGAGAAGTTTTTAATGGGAGAGATAAATTTTCAAGATTTTTACAGTGCTTGTATCAAAGGTTTAGAATTCTCTCATGTTAAGGTTTGCTAGCAATTCTATAGTTTTCTCTAATTGTTGCTTTGCTTTATCAATATTTTTAGTCGATAATTCTTTGTATATTAAAGCAATATTCTTATCAACTTCAGGAGAGCTCCATAAATAAGACCTTCTATTATCCTTTTTTCGATATTTCTCCAGAGTTTCAAATGCAACCTTGTAGTACCTATCCACATTATTTTTCTGATTTTGACCAACTAATTTTTTTTTGTCCGGCCAAATTTTGGGACCTCCGAACACTTCATCGACTAGTAGTTTCTGATGCCCCTAAAAATTACTCTTTTTCGGC
>DUAL01000085.1:0-532 GCA_012960835.1 Flavobacteriales bacterium
TCGATTAATGACTCTCTCTCAATAACAACTGTTCCTTTTGCCTTAGCATTGATAACAATTCCTTCAAATATTTTACCGCGTATTGATAGAGAACCGTTAAATGGATTATTGTTTTCGTTTTCAACTGGTTTTTTCTTTAGTTCCTTTACTGGTAACCCAATATTTCTTGTCATATTTTCATATCAATCCTATTTGGTATATTATAAATTAACGAATTTTCTATTATTGCAGTTAAATTTTTTATGAGCATCATATTTTTTTCAATTCATTTAATCTAGTCATCATTCTTGCAATATCTTTTCGTAGTGGTTTGAGCTTACCACTCTCTTTTCGTAATGTTCCTTTTTTTGATTCTATCCGAAGCTTAAAAAGATCAGTACGAACTTGTTTTAATTTATCTCGTAGATCCTTTTCATTGAACTTTCTAATTGTTTTATTTTTTAAATGGCCCATTATTTCAGTTTCTCCTCTTCTTCCTCTAAAGTTACAAGTGTTTTCATTTTCTCTTCCTCTATTTTTATTTGCTCTGTTT
>DUAL01000085.1:590-1156 GCA_012960835.1 Flavobacteriales bacterium
TCAGTTTTTGCAATTTCTTCTTTTTCAGTTTTTATTTGCTCTGTTTCAGTTTTTGCAATTTCTTCTTTTTCAGTTTTTGATGATTCATTAAGTTGAAATTCTGGTATTAGTTTTTCTTTCGTTGCAATTCTGATCTTGATACCGATTAATCCCATAGGAGTTTTCGTGTGAGTGATATCTTCCGATACTAGATTTTTTGCATAGTTACCAGCTCTTGGAAGAATACCCTGTGTATGTTTTTCAAATGCAGAACGGTCACCACGTAGTTTTCCTGAAACTGTTATTTGTACACCCATTGCACCTCCTTCCATTATTTGATTTAATGTCCACATAGTAGCTCTTCTAAACGCTGTTCCACGTTCAATATGTGCTGCCATTCGGTTGCACATCACACTGGGTGATAATTCTGCTTTTTGAATTTCTTCAACTGAAATTTGTGGATTTTTGAATCCAAAGTCAGATTCAATTTTTTCTGTTAATAGTTTGATGCCTGATCCTTTTCTGCCTATAACAATTCCAGGTCTTGTAACATAAAGTGCAATCTTTGTTCCAGTTGGTGTCTTTGA
>DUAL01000086.1 GCA_012960835.1 Flavobacteriales bacterium
TAAAAAAGGAAAAAAATGAAAGAGAATATATTGCCAAAGTGACAACTTATGTATTATCAGTACTTGTTTTTTTATGGATTTTAATACTTATTTGGACAGATTCCCTGGTGAAATTACAGTTTGGAGATTTTACCTTTTTTAGTGATCAATACTGGGCATCAACCCAAATTGTTTCTATAATTGCCTTGGCGTATATTTTTCATGCACTTTTTCTGCTTCAGCTACCGGGAGTTTATTTATTGGAAAGGTCAGGGTTGATAGCATGGATTAGAGGTCTTGGAGCAGTTTCCAATATTATCCTTAATTTATTGTTTATTCCTGAATATGGAATAGTAGGAGCAGCTTGTGCAACGTGCATTTCATTTATTTTTATGGCGGTATTTATTTTTATGGCTAATCGGAAATTATTTGCGATTAAATATGAATGGAAAAAAATACTTCTAATTCCTATCTCAGCTATTTCCATTTGGATTAGTGTTCACCAATTTCCTCTGGAAAATGTTGGTAAAATTGGTTTTACAATTCTGTATCCATTAATTATGTTCTCAACGGGAATATTACGGTTTAATAAACTTAAGACTTTATTAAATTAGTGGTGATATTTATAATTGACTCAGCATAAGATTGCTGCCCAAATTTTTGAATGACCGAATTACGAATCTCGGAAGGGTCAAATTTATCAAAGGATCTTATAAGTTTTTTCATGCCTCCAGCCAACTCTGATACAGAACCGGGAGTGACAAGTATTCCAGATTCAGCAGTGACGATATCTTTTGGTCCGCCACAGTCAGTTGCAACTACGGGCAATCCACATGCTTGTGCTTCAACTAAAACCATACCAAAGGTTTCAATATCGGATGGCAGAACTAAAAAATGACTATTATGAAGCTCATCTATTATCCGTTTTTGTGGAAGATACCCTGGTAACTCTACTAAATCCGAAATTCCCAACTTTTGGATTTTGTTTTCTATTTCATGTTTTAGGGGACCATCTCCAATCAGTTTCAACTTTGCCTTAATTCCTGAATGAACCAAATAATTAAATGATTCTAAAACAAGATCAATTCGTTTTTCGGGCCTGAAAAGAGAAATGCATACAATTATGAATTGGGGATTAATATTAGGAATTTTCCTTAATGTAAAAAGGTTT
>DUAL01000087.1 GCA_012960835.1 Flavobacteriales bacterium
AGGTGGAAGCAAAACATTACAATCCTTTATTGATAAAAATATCTGGGATGAGACAAGGATATTTACTACTAATAAAGAGTTAACAGATGGTATGAAATCTCCAAATATTAAAGGAGAAATTATAGAGGAAACAGAAGTTGGAGGGGATAGTTTAGAAGTTATTATAAATGATTAACATCATCTATACCATACTACTTTTCAATGTTTTAATTATTGTATTTAAAATGTTTGAAAAATACAAAGTAGATAATTTACAGGCTTTGATTGTTAATTACATCACTGCTGGATCTTGTTCTTATTTCTTTTTAAAACAAGATTTTTCACTAAATTATATTTTAAATTCTGATTGGCTGTATCATGCAATGATTATTGGAACACTATTTATTATTGTTTTTAATTTTTACGCATACGGAATACAAAAAGTAGGAATATCAATCACTACTGTCGCAAATAAAATGTCCTTAATAATTCCTGTTTATGCAGCATTACTTTTATATCCTGAAACAGAATCATTCACCTATCTGAAAGCAGTAGCCTTTTTCTTAGCTTTAGCAGGAATTTATTTATCTTCAACAAATGGTGGAAAACTTAGTTTTGATAAAAAATATTTATGGTTAATCATATTAGTATTTATAGGGCAAGGACTTTCAGATTCTCTATTCAATGATTTTGCGCAAAAGTTTCCCAATGAAGGAGGTTTTTTATTTTTCATGGTCCTCTTTTTTATGGCAAGTTTTAGTGGGATTTTAATCTTAACAGGAAAATCATTTAAAAAGAGAAAACCATTGCAATTAAAAAGTGTGTTCTGGGGAATAATATTTGGTGTTCCTAATTTCTTTTCTCTCGTTTTCTTCTTAAAAGCACTTGGTAATATGGAAAGTTCTATTGTTTTTCCATTGGTAAGTATGGGAGTTGTAGTTAGTTCATCCCTAATAGGTTTGTTTCTTTTCAAGGAAAAACTCAGCAAAAGTAATTGGATTGGAATTTTACTTTCTCTGTGCGCTATTTATATCTTTTCCTTTTGATATTTGACGATAAATATAAAGAGGTAAAAAGCCACACAACTGGAATTTACAAAGAGAAGGGAAGTAAATTTATCGCTTACTCCTATCCTGTTTATTCTGAACAAGATGTAAAAGATAAACT
>DUAL01000088.1 GCA_012960835.1 Flavobacteriales bacterium
TCTCCCCTGCTAATATAAAATCCTATCGCATGAATAGTTGTATTGGTAAACTCCCTGATCTCAATTTCAGATATACCGGTAACTGAACGCCAAAAACTTCCGAATTTCTTCATGGTTTTGACCATCTTGAAAAATCGGGTTTTGTCTTCTTCAATGTTTATGTTTTGCATAGTAGGCAGATTAACCATCAGGCCCAGCTTGTTCCCCAAAAAGTTTATGTATTGATGTGGAGTGTCGCGAATGACATCTTGCCGTGATTCCAATAATTCGTGACGTCTTTTTACCACCTCCATTACCATTTTTCTATTTCCAGTACTATAGTAAAAGGCACCCCAGCAATAACTGTAAAGTATCTTCGCGTGAAATGAAAGTGCCTTGCTTTCATCTTGAAAAATATCCTGTTTCATGATCTCATCCCAGTCCTGTAATTGCTTAATATCCCGGATCTTATTATTGGATTTGATGAGTGTATAGATCTTGTTAAACCATAATTCATACTTGTATAGGTTGAACTTTTTTTCCAAAATTATCTTCCGTTCTTCAAACAAATGCTTTAAAATATTTGCCTGGTCTTCAAAACCAATATCTTTTGGGATTAACTTAATCTCCCATTCCAGTAACTCAATTATCCGAGTGAGCTTATCATAATTATAGGCCAATGGTTTTGCGACATTTAGTTTTTCTTTACATTCCAGATACATGCCCTTAGAATACAATATTTCAACATCTCGCAAAGTGTTCTTTAGCTGGCCATCAATTGTAATTTCTGCGTGATAAGTCCGTAGAGACTTTAAAATTTGATGATATAAATAATTCTTTACCCTGTGCAATTGCTTCGGAAAGTTTTTTAGCCCCAAGCCTTTTTTTATAGCTGACTCCTCATAAGATTCCATTGCTGCCAATACATCAAATAGCTTAACATAATTATTCTTGTCTCCTTTTATATGCAGGGTGACAAACTTTCTGAAATAGTCCTTTTCTATTATGGAAAGTGACTTAACCAGCTCAAACAATGGATCAACCTGTATTTTTGAAGTATTCATCTTGTTTCCAATATTAAATTGCAGACATAGTGTTACTTTTTGTGTATAACATCTCCGGCAATTTCGGTCAT
>DUAL01000089.1 GCA_012960835.1 Flavobacteriales bacterium
ACCTTAGCATTTATCAAAACTAAAAGTAATACCAATTTATTGTTTGATTCTACTAATACCCCTTGGAGGTGCTACACCTATATTGAGCATAAAAACTATGATTTTAGTGATTTGAATAATGAAATCATGGAGGAATATGGAAAAGGCATTGGTCATTTTCACACTTGCCTTACTAATTTTGATGCCAATAAAATTACAGACACGATTGATGATTTTCATAACACTAAAAAATACTATGCTGATTTCAAAGATGCAATGCAAAATGCAGAAAACAAAGGAGAAAAAAAAATAAAGAAATCCTTTGCGTTTATTCAGCAATTTGAAGATAAGTTTCTGCAAATTGGAAATCTTATCAAAACAGAAAAAATTCCTTTTAGAGTTTGTCATAACGACACTAAAATTGATAATATCTTATTTGACACCCATAGCAAGAAAGTAAAAAGCATTATTGATTTAGACACAATTATGTGCAATAGTATCATTTATGATTTTGGAGATGCTATTAGAAGTTCTTGCAATCATGCGTCAGAGAATGAGAGGGTTATTAGTAATGTGAATTTTAACTTTGAATTTTTCAAAGCATTTAGCAAAGGCTACCTAAAAGAAGCCCAAAATTTCATCAGTAAAGAGGAATTCAATCTACTTTCATTCTCCCCAATACTACTAGCCTTAGAGCAAAGTATGCGTTTTTTTACCGACTACTTAACTAATGATGTTTACTATACATTTGATTATCCTAAGCAGAATTTGGACAGAGGATTAAACCAAATTATGCTTGCAAAAAAGATGTTACTCCAAGAAAAGGAAATGGAAAATTACATCAATTCTCTTAGTACATCTTAAAAAAAATGTAATTTGCTTGCTGAATATGAAACAAGCATTTATACTATTATTTATCTTATTTTACTTTGTTGGTTTTAGCCAAAATAAGGATGCTCGAACCAATGCATTAGGAGGTTGCGGACTAACACAAACTACTGTTTGGAGCAATTTCTCCAATTTTAGCTGGCTTTTTAAGTGTTTTAAGAATTTGATTTAAATTTATACCTAGTTGACTTTGACAAAAACAGGGTGCTATACTTGGGGTTAGATGAGCGTTTGTTTGGGTATTT
>DUAL01000090.1 GCA_012960835.1 Flavobacteriales bacterium
ATTTTATTGCATAGTTCTACATATGCAATGCTAGCCCCTAGTCCACATAGGGTAAGTTTAGGAATTTTGAAAAATCCTCCAAAAGAAGATTATTTTAACAATCCAGATATTCCAATTGCTTTGCTTTTAGAAGGGGAGTTTGAGTCGGTTTTTAAAAATAGAATAACACCAAAAAACAAAGGTTTTGATTTTATGGAAATGGGAAAAAATGCAAAAATGATAATTGTAAGTGATGGCGATATTATACGAAATACTTATTCAGAAAAAACAGGAAATGTTTACCCTTTGGGCTATGATAAATTTGGTAAATTTATTTATCCTGGAAATAAAACTTTCATCATGAATGCTGTGCATTATTTATGTGATAATAATCAGGATTTACTTTTAAGCCCACTGAAAATAAAAGAGTTGAAACTTAGATTGCTCGACAAAGAAAAAGTGCAGAAATACAAGCTCTATATTCAGCTATTGAATTTACTTTTACCAATTGTTATTATTGTAATTTTCGGATTGCTTTTTACTTACACAAAGAAGAAAAAATATGCCTAAAAACAGAAAAAACACCTTCATCATTCTGGCAATTATATTACTCTTGATTGTGCTTTTGTGGCAAATGAAATTCAAAAATAGCAATAGCAGTTTAGCTTACAATTTTGCAGTAACCGATACCGCTAGTATTACTAAAATTTTTATTGCTGACCTTAAAGGAAATAGCATATCCCTAGATAGAATGGAAAATAATTGGCAGATAAACAATAGACATAAAGTTAGAAATAATGCCATGAATATTATCCTTAAAACCATCAAAAATATCAGTGTGCAAAGGCCTGTTTCTGAAAGTAGTTACAACAGAGTAATAAAAGATTTAGCAACCAATGGGGTGAAAATTGAGATTTACCAAACCCTTAATAAGAAGCCGACAAAAACTTACACTATTGGTAGTAATACTCCTGACCATACTGGTACTTATATGTTGCTTGCAAATCAGGAGCAACCCTACATTATGTACATTATAGGTTTTAATGGAATTATGGGCCCACGCTATGGCTTGCAAGGGCAAGAAGTGAACATAAATGTTTGGCGAGATAAAAATATTTTTAATCTC
>DUAL01000091.1 GCA_012960835.1 Flavobacteriales bacterium
ATTCCGAGCCGCGGATATCAAAAACATATCGGGCTTGATAGGCTAATTGATCATGTACAGCTGGCTTGGAATCTTAAAAAAATATTAAAAGTTGAAAAAACAATGCCGGATGTTGCATTTATAGGATATCCACCTATAGAAACAGCTGCTGTTATGAGTAAATGGTTAAAGAGAAGAAATGTGCCAATTTTGCTTGATGTAAAGGATTTATGGCCATCTATTTTTATTGATGCTTTTCCGGTAATGCTTAAGCCATTCGCAAGAGTTTTTCTCCACCCCTATTTTTATTTAGCAAAGAGAACAATGAGAGATGTTAATGGAATTTCTACCATGTCACATGGTTTTTTAAACTGGTGCCTATCTTTTGCCAATAAGGCTGAAAGTGAAAATGATAAAATTGTTAGGCTTACAGTATCGAGTTCAGAGGTTAATACTAGTGAGTTAAATTCTGCAAAAATGTGGTGGCATAAGTTAGGGGTAAGGAATGACAGTCCAAAGTTGTTTTTTACCGGTACATTTTCCACAGCTTTTGATTTTGATCCAATTTATATTGCTGCAAAAGCAATGGATGATTGCCAATTTATCTTATGTGGGCATGGCCCTTGTTTAGACAAGACTCGAGAGCTAATGAAGGATTTGTCTAATGTAGTATTTCCTGGATGGATTGACAGGGGTCAAATGGAGAGTCTTGCCAATATGTCAATAGCATCTCTAGCGCCATATAAAAATGTTAAAAACTTCACTTTAAATATTCCCAATAAAATTGTTGACTCACTCATGTTAGGTTTGCCGATATTGTCCCCATTAAAGGGTGAAGTTGCAGCTCTAATTAAAAGTAACAAAGTTGGATATACTTATAGTGACAATATGCCTTTAAGTGACTGTATTCAATCATTACTTAATAATGATAAGCTGCAAAAGAAAATGTCGGAAAATGCCAAAAAACTTTACGATGAGGAGTTTGAATTTGATAAAGTTTATGATAGTTTGGTTGACCATTTAGAGGATATGGTAAAAAAATGAATGATAAAGATGTTGAAAAATATCGTTATGATGACAGAGCATTAAAATTATCATCTAATGATTTTTTTGATAAAGATAAT
>DUAL01000092.1 GCA_012960835.1 Flavobacteriales bacterium
GATTTTTGATCGTAAAGCTGGTCAACTATCTTCTTTCTCTCTTCCTCTTTTTTCAGGATACTATCTGCAATTTCGTTAAGTTTTTCATCATCTAAAACTGGCTGACCGTACTGTATCATTTGCCCAGAAATAAGGTTTTTTGCATGAGTAATAATCTCCTCTTGTTCTATTTTAATATCATACTTTTCATTGACTTTATTCTCAATTAGTTGCCATTTTAAGCTTTTGGAATACATATCGTACTCGCTTTCAATTTGCTCCAAAGTAATTGGTTGTTCAGATGTTTGCACCAACCACCTTTTTAGAAAATCATCAGGAATATCAAATTTATTTTTCTCTAAAAGATGAGAAACTACATCATTTTTTAACATTCTATCACTTTCCGCCACAAAACTCATTTCCGCTTCCTCTTTTATTTTTGCTCTGAATTCTTTAAGCGTTTTTATAGTTCCTTGACCATATACTTTATCAAAAAGTTCAACATCTAGTTCTGCTTGGGTTAACCTATTTATATTTTTTACAGTAAACTGAAATTCTTCCGAGCTCAAATTATGAATTGCTTCATGTTTTACATTTAGCATGGCCCCCAAATCGGAATGATTGGTGAACGCTTTTATTACATTTATTTTAAAGGAATCTCCTGATTTTACTCCCACAAATTGTTTCTTAATCTTTTTGTCTGCAATAAAATCCATGGATACAGTTGCCTCATTTTTTATGCCATTTTCCATCACCTTTCCATCCACATCAATCTGTTCAATATTACAAAAAACCAAGTCACCTTCTTCCGAAACATCCATATTTCCCATCTTTCCATAACGCTTTGCAATATCATTACAATAGTTGTCTAACAATTTTTCACCTGCCTTGATATTATAATAGTTGAGCTTATCTTTTTTCGTGATTTTTACATCAAAATCAGGAGCTAAGCCAATCTCAAATTCAAAAGAAAAATCATTATCCTTCTCCCAATCAATTGCTTTTTCACTTTTCTTTGGCATTGGACTCCCTAGCACTTTTACTTTGTTTTCGGAAATATGTTTGTACATTTCATCTTGCAAAATTTTATTTACTTCTTCCACAGTTACAGCCGTTT
>DUAL01000093.1 GCA_012960835.1 Flavobacteriales bacterium
TTTTTCTTTAAAAGACTTTATTAACTTTTCCATTACCTTATCCACATATTTATCGGTGAGGGTTTTATTCTCATCAGCTAATGTGAAACTTATGGCATAGGATTTTTTGCCCTTTGCCAGTTTACCCCCCTCATACACATCAAACAGATTCACAGCTTTTAGTATTTTGTTTTCTGCTTGCTGAGCTATTGTTTTCAGCTTTGAAAATGGTACATTTTCATCCAATAGTAATGATAAGTCTCTTCTTACCTCAGGGAATTTGGAAACTTCTTGGTATTTTATTTTAGTATATCCTGCTAATTCTAGGATTAAATCTATGTTAAAATCAGCTGCATATACGGCTGATTTTATACCAAATTCTTTACACAACTTAGTATCTAATTTTCCAAAGCAAACCAATCTTTTCTTTTTGGAAGTGTGCATCAATCCCTTAGAAAAGCCATGCGTATTAATTGGCTCAGATTTTATCTTTTTCACGCCTAATCGGTTAAGAATATGCTCTACTTTTTCTTTAATAAAATAGAAATTAACCTTTTCAGCATTTGTATTCCAACTCTCAGTATTTATCCTGCCACTTACCAAGATTTGCAAGTGCTGATTTTCAATATATTCTTTTTCAATTTTATGATAAGTTTTCCCAAATTCAAATAACTTAATATCCGCACTTTTACGATTCTGATTGTAAGCGATATTCTCCAAGCCAGCAAAAAGCATACTTTGGCGCATTACACTTACATCCTGACTTAAAGGATTGAGCATATGCACATCTTGTTTTTCATCTAATTCCGGAATTAATGCAGTGTATTTCCCTTTTGTAAGTGAATTATTCATGGCCTCATTAAAGCCAGTATTGGATAATAAATCAGCAATAATATTGCGAATTTCTTCAGGATTTACTTTTGCAGCAGAGAAAATAGAGGTATTTAATTTTGAAGGTATCGCTACTGTATTATATCCATAAATCCTCAAGATTTCCTCAATTACATCTTCTTCTCTTTGCACATCAGCCCTAAATGGAGGAACTAATAAACTTAGTCCGTCTTTTGTTTCTTTTTTAATCTCAATCTCCAAATCAGTAAGGATG
>DUAL01000094.1:0-684 GCA_012960835.1 Flavobacteriales bacterium
TGAATATTTATTTCAGATTAGAAATATAGGTAGTTATGCTAAATCATGGCATATAAAGAATTTAGGGAATATTTTAAAAATCGGATCCAAGGCTCCAAATGCATTTAACTTTTTACAGAGTTCATTTATTAGCAGGAAGCTTATTGGGTTTGAGAGACAACCGCCTTTATTGCAAAAAAAGTCGTTGAGTGATTGGTGGAGTGGCTGTAAGTCTAATAATGAAAGTTATAGTACGACTGTTTGGGTGGTAGCTGATATATTTACCCAATATTATGATGTAAATATTGGCCAAGACGTACTTAACTTATTAAAGAGGTGTGAAGTTAATGTCCAGGTTATTTTCCCCAAAACTTCAATTGTGGCTATGGTGTCTCACGGCCTGCTTAATGAGGCTAAAAATGAACTTAAAGTACTGCATTTTCAACTTAGTGATATTGCTAAAAATGACCTTGTTGTAGGTATTGAGCCTAGCGAGGTGCTAGTTTGGCGCGACGAAGCTAAAAGTCTGCTCAACGGCAAGTTGCTTAATGTTTTGTTATTTGAAGAGTTGCTGTTAGAGTTAGATTCATTGGACGCACTACCAAAATTTAATGCAATGCCAATTAAGGTTTGGGTATATGAACATTGTCATCAAAAGGCATTGGCTGTATCAGAGAATCTTACAAAAGCTATAAAACTCATTCC
>DUAL01000094.1:751-1084 GCA_012960835.1 Flavobacteriales bacterium
TATAGAAATATCGGAGAAAATAGCACATAATTCTTTGGATGCTTATATTGAAAAAATTAACCCTCAAGATATATTGGTCGCAACAGGAACAAGCTGTAGAAAACAAATTTTAGATATTTTTAAAGTCCAATCTAAGCACCTAGCACAAGTATTCAGTCAATCTTTAGAGAGTAAATGTTAAAAGATAACTGGCTAATTTTTAAAGATATCAATACTCTTTCAGAGAAGCTGGCTAGAGATATTTTGAATGTTGCTGATTATTCAATCAAATCCACAAATAAATTTATAATACAATATACAAAAAGGGCGGCACTTATTAAGTTACGATTAATA
>DUAL01000095.1 GCA_012960835.1 Flavobacteriales bacterium
ATGTCCCAATTCCTAAAGAAAAACCAAAACCAAATGAATTTTATAGCGTGCAGTTAGGTGCGTTTATTGCAGAAATTCCAACTTCTCAATTTGGAAAAGCAGAAAATGTATATCATATTGTAAATGAAGAGGAAATTTATGTTTACCTATCAGGAGAATTTGAAACCCTAAATGATGCCGTAATAGAAAAATACAAACTTGCCAAAAAGGGACAAAGGAGTATTTATGTAGTAAAAGTAATAGATAATAGAAAAATAGTATTAGTAGAATAATGTCAGTAGCAAAAAAAGATTACAAAAAAGTAACCACCAACACTTTAGCTGAAATGAAGCAAAATGGAAAGAAAATCTCCATGCTTACGGCTTACGATTATACCCTTGCCAAAATTATTGATAGTGCAGGAATTGATGTTATCTTGGTTGGCGATTCAGCATCCAATGTAATGGCAGGACACGAAACTACATTACCTATCACCCTTGATCAGATGATTTATCATGCATCCTCAGTGGTAAGAGGAATTGACAGAGCTTTGGTAGTTGTGGATATGCCTTTTGGTTCTTACCAAGGTAACTCCTTAGAAGCCCTTTCATCAGCCATAAAAATAATGAAGGAAAGTGGCGGGCATTCTGTAAAACTAGAAGGAGGAAGTGAGATAATTGAATCCATTGAAAGAATACTGACTGCCGGAATTCCTGTAATGGGACACTTAGGTCTAACCCCACAATCCATTTACAAATTCGGAACTTATACCGTAAGAGCAAAGGAAGAAGTAGAAGCAGAAAAATTATTAGCTGATGCCAAATTATTGGAAGAGGCAGGTTGTTTTGCTATAGTACTAGAAAAAGTACCTGCTCAACTGGCTCAGAAAGTTGCTGAAAGCATCAGTATTCCTGTTATTGGAATTGGTGCTGGAGCTGGAGTTGACGGACAAGTATTAGTATTACATGATATGCTGGGTATGACACACGAGTTTAACCCTAGGTTTTTAAGAAGATACCTCAACCTTGCTGATGACATTACAGGAGCTGTACAAAGCTATGTACAAGATGTAAAATCTGCAGATTTCCCCAACGAGAAAGAACAATACTAATGTTAGAGGTGCTCTATGAGGACAACCACCTCATTGCCATAAACAAAAAATCAGGAGATATTGTACAAGGTGATAAAACAGGAGATACTCCCTTATCTGATTTTGTAAAGGCTTATATCAAAAAGAAATACCAAAAGCCGGGAGAAGTATTTTTAGGCACTATCCATAGGTTGGACCGCCCTACTTCAGGAATTGTATTATATGCCCGAACAAGCAAAGCTCTCAGTAGAATGAATGAGCAATTCCGAGAAAAGCAAGTACAAAAAACCTATTGGGCAGTAGTGGATAATGCGCCAGCCAATAGTTCAGGAACGCTTGACAATTATTTACAGAAAAACCAAAAGCAAAATAAATCCTTTGTAACAAAAGGAGACAATGGAAAACATGCGGTATTGGATTATAAACTCCTTAAAAAATTAGATAATTTTTACTTTTTGGAAATAAAGCCAAAAACAGGCAGACATCATCAAATAAGAGTGCAATTGGCCCATATTGGCTGCATAATAAAAGGCGATTTAAAGTATGGCGCCAAAAGAAGCAATAAGGATGCTAGTATTCATTTACTCGCTCAAAAATTAACATTTACACACCCAGTAAAAAAAGAAGAAATTACTATTGTAGCCCCTGCCCCTAAGGATAGCATTTGGGAGGCTTGTAACTAAACCGGATCTACATCCAAAATAATACGCACCGAGCGAAAATCCTTCTGCTCTTGCAAATTTTCAATTATAGTAGCTATAATAGTTTTGGCTTTTTTCACAGATGCCTTTTGCTCTATTTTTAGTAAAATATCTTTATGATAATAATTCCTAATTCTAGAAATAGCAGGGTATTCTGGACCTAAAACTCTACTACCAAAACTTTTACGAAATTGGGCAGCCAACTGATTAGATGCAATATCCAATCGGTTTTTATCTTTATGTTTTAAGGTAATGGCTATCAATCTGCTAAAAGGTGGGTAGTTAAATATTTTTCGTTCAGCAATTTGCTCAGTATAGAATTGCTTGAAATCGTGCGACCTTAAAAGTTGAATTACGCCATGGGTTTCATCATAGGTTTGCAGTAAAACTTTTCCTTGTTTTCCTTTCCGCCCTGCTCTGCCCGCCACTTGCATCATCAATTGGAACGCCCTTTCGTAAGCCCTAAAATCAGGATAATGCAACATATTATCTGCATTGAGAATGCCGACCATCGTCACATTGTCAAAATCCAAACCTTTAGTTACCATTTGTGTGCCCACCAAAATATCAATTCTACCTTGTTCAAAATCTCGAATAATTTCCTGATGGGCATACTTTTTTCTGGTGGTATCATAGTCCATCCTGCTGATAGTTGCATCAGGCAATAAAGCGTTTAAACTCTCCTGAATTTGCTCGGTTCCAAATCCTTTACTGCCAAAATCGGTGGCACTACAAGAGGTGCAAACTTTTGGTATATTTTCTGCATATCCACAATAATGGCACTTTATTTGATTTTGGCATTTATGGTAGGTTAAACTCACATCACAATGCTTGCAGTTTGGCGTAGATGCACAAACCGAGCAACTCAAAACGGGCGAATACCCTCTCCTATTCTGGAAAAGAATTACTTGTTTTCCATTAGCAATAGTATCCTTTATTTCATTTAGTAATTCTGGCGAAAATTGAGCTTGCATTTGTTTTTTTAGATGTGCTTTCCGAATATCAATACATTCTATTTTAGGGAGTTCTATCCCTTTATAGCGACTGTTTAATTCTACCAAATGATACTTTCCTTCTTTGGCGTTATAACAAGATTCCAAAGCGGGAGTTGCTGAGCCCAAAAGCAAATACGAATCATGAATATTTGCCAAATAGATTGCTGCATCTCTGGCATGATATCTTGGTGCTGGTTGGTGCTGTTTGTAGGAAGGATCGTGTTCCTCATCCACTACAATAAGTCCTAAATTATCAAAAGGTAAAAAAAGTGCTGAACGAGCCCCCAACATAATTGGATATTGCGCCTTTTTTTTATCTTTTTCTTGCACTGCTTTCCAAACCTCTACTCTTTCGGAATTATTTAGGTGAGAGTGCGTTACGCCCACTTTATTGCCAAAATGTTTTCTGAGACGATTAATAATTTGTGTGGTAAGTGCAATTTCAGGCAGAAGATAAAGCACTTGCTTTCCTTTTACCAATTGCTCCTCTATTAATTTGATGTAAATTTCCGTTTTCCCTGATGAGGTTACTCCATGTAGAAGGCAAACTTTTTTATCTTTAAAACCTTCTTTTATTTGGCTGTATGCTTTTTGTTGGGGGATTGTCATATCTTTTGATGGTTCTGTTTTTTTATAGTCGTTTAAAAGGCGGCTAATGCTTTGTATTTCTATTTTTAACACTTCTTTTTTCACCAAAGCATCCAACACGCCTCTGCTTACTTTTGCTTTTTTTATTAAATCTGGCACCTTCCATTTTTTCTTTGGAAATCTGATTTTTAAGTCGGTGAAATGTGTGAGTAATTGTTCTTGTTTTTCTGTAAGTTTTACTTGTAAATTTTCATCTGCTAATTCTACAATTCTAATAATTTTTTCTTTGTACTTATTATGCAAATCTTCTTTTACAAGCACAATTTCTTTGCGCATCATTTCATTGATAATGGCAAAAACACTTTTATTATTTGTTAGAGAAATAATATCTTGAATTAACAATTCATCTTGGTGTAAAAGTGCATTTACAATGGCGGATTCGTTTTCTAATAAAC
The DNA here is from genome assembly GCA_012960835.1 of Flavobacteriales bacterium. Lineage (GTDB taxonomy): Bacteria > Bacteroidota > Bacteroidia > Flavobacteriales > BACL11 > DUAL01. The sequence goes on from DUAL01000095.1 coordinate 3,809, forward strand.
CTTCCAAATCCCCATCAAAATCTGGGTGAATAATCACCTTGGATTCACTTGCTAATTTGAAAGAAGAAGGCAAAGCAGCATTCATCACATCCCCCAAATTACACATGTAGTATTTAGCTATCCACTCCCAAAACTGCAACTGCTTCTCGTTTACTATTGGCGCTTCATCCAAAATAGCTAAAAGCTCTTTCGCATCATATTCTTTTGGCTTTTCATTATGAATTTTGAGTACTATTGCTGTGTATAATTTTCTACTTCCAAACTGAACCACCACCCTTTGTCCAATTGTTAAATCAGCATCAGAAGGCACAACATAAGTAAAACTTCCTTTTACAGGAAGTGGTAAAATTACATCTGCAAAAATTTGAGCCATTCTTACGATTAGATTTTAGTAATTAATATTGAGACATTAGATAAATAAATTTCAAAAGTAAGTCTAAAATCTAACATCTATTATCTCATTTCTATATTATTCATGATGATAAGGTTCATTTCTTAAAATGGTATAAGCTCGGTAGAGTTGCTCCGCAAAAAACAGGCGAACCATTTGGTGTGAGAAAGTCATTTTGGAAAGAGAAAGTTGTTCATTAGCTCTTTTATAAATTTCATCCGAAACACCATAAGGCCCTCCCACCATAAAAACCAATCTTTTTTTGCCACTTAGCATCCAGTTTTGCAGTTTTTTATCAAAACCTACGGAAGTGAAGCTTTTTCCTTTATCGTCCAAAAGAAGCAAATAATCAGTATTTTGCAATGGCTTTAAAATAAGTTCTCCCTCTTTTTTTAGCAATTCTGACTTTGAGAAATTCTTGGCATTTTTTATGTTTGGAATTTCCACTATTTCAAATGGAGTATAGTGTTTCAATCTCTTTTGAAATAGAAAAATCCCCTCCACCAAATACTTTTCGCTTGTCTTTCCAATAGTAAGCAATACAATCTTCATTTTTTGTATTTTTGGCGAAATTAACGATTTGTATTTTGACTAAACAGGAGGATTTGAAAAAGTTCATAACTAATGCCTTAAAAGAGGATGTGGGAGATGGCGATCATAGTTCTCTTTCTTGTATTTCTTCTAATGCAAAAAATAAAGCACATCTACTTATAAAAGATAATGGTGTTATTGCGGGAATAGAACTAGCTAAAATGATATTTAAAGAAGTGGATGCTACTTTAAAAGTGGAGCAACTGCTAAATGATGGCGATAAAGTAAAATTTGGCGATATTGCTTTTAGTGTTAGCGGTGATTCTATTTCGATTCTGACTGGGGAACGATTGGTACTCAATTGCATGCAACTAATGAGTGCAATTGCTACAAAAACTGCTTTTCTTAACTCTTTAATCTCTGATACAAATTGTAAATTATTAGACACAAGAAAAACCATTCCACTAAATCGGATAATTCAAAAATGGGCAGTAAAAATTGGAGGGGGAGAAAATCATAGATTCGGTCTTTATGATATGATAATGATAAAAGACAATCATATCGATTTTGCTGGGGGAATTACAAATGCTATTGAAAAATGTAAGAGCTACTTAAAAGAAAAAAATAAAAATTTAGATATTATTGTAGAAGCAAGAAACTTGGAGGAAGTGCAGAAAATACTAGATGCAAGAGGAGTAAAACGAATTCTGCTTGATAATTTTGATTTTGAAACCACCAAAAAGGCGGTTGCAATAATTGGTAAAAGTTGCGAAACAGAATCATCAGGAGGAATAACAACACAAACCATTGTAGAATATGCAAAATGCAGAGTAGATTATATTTCGGTGGGCGCACTCACCCATACAATTGAAAATTTTGATTTAAGTTTGAAGGCGATATGAAAGAAAATTTTATCATCCAATTAGCAAGGCGAATAAAACCGATTGGTTTTACTGGATTGAGCTTATATGATGTAGCTATTTTCTTCTGGAAAGGATTGATGGAAGGTGCTATTACTACAAGAGCGTCCTCTTTGGCTTTTAATTTTTTCTTGGCATTTTTCCCTTCTATTATTGTGTTTTTTACCCTCATCCCTTACATTCCTATTGATGGTTTGCAAGAAACATTGATGGAATTATTGGCAGTTGTTTTACCTCCATCTACCAATGAAATTACTTTCCAAACCTTGGAAGACATTATTAGTAATCCAAGAGGAGGACTACTTTCTGTTGGTTTTATTTTAGCTCTCTATTTTTCTACAAATGGAATAAATTCCCTCATTGAAGCTTTTAATTCTTCTTATCATATTAGAGAGATTCGCCCACTTATTCAGCAAAGAATTTTATCCTTAGGATTAACACTTCTTCTATCTATCATGCTGATAATTGCCATAGGACTAATTATTTTTGGTACAGTTGTTGTAAATTATTTGGTTAGT
>DUAL01000096.1 GCA_012960835.1 Flavobacteriales bacterium
AGGAGTTGTATAGTGCCATGGACGCTAAGGTTGGGCATTATCGTCGTTATTCAAAAAAACAAATAGAAAAATTGTTTTTAGAGAACGGATATATAGTTAAGTCATGTCACTATTTTGATTTCTTGGGATACTTTGCTGCTGCAATATATAAAATACTGGGAAAAAGTGGCGATATAAACCCAAAATCTCTGATTTTTTATGATAAATATATTTTCCCAATAAGTCTATTTCTTGATAAATTCTTTTCTAGATTTATAGGGAAAAATATTGTTATCGAGGTCATGTTAAAAAATGAATAGTAGTATTGCAATTTTGGTGCCTTGTTACAATGAAGAGTTGACAATTTCTACAGTTGTCAATGACTTTCAGGAGGCACTACCTCAAGCAACTATTTATGTATATGATAATGCATCAACTGATAATACTGGTAAAGTTGCAGAAAAAGCTGGTGCTATTGTCTATCAGGAAAGAGGCAGGGGAAAGGGAAACGTTATACGAAGAATGTTTTCAGATATAGAAGCAGATATTTATATTATGGTTGACGGGGATGATACTTATGAAGCCCACAAATCAATTGAAATGGTTAATCAATTGATTAAAAGTAATCTTGATATGGTTGTTGGTGTAAGAAAAACTAGTAATTTTGATGGCGAGTATCGTAGGGGGCATGTTTTTGGAAACTGGATGCTTACAACATCTGTTTCATTAATATTTGGAAGTGGATTCTCTGATATGTTATCTGGTTATAGGGTTATGTCACGTCGATTTGTCAAGTCTTTTCCAGTAATGTCCAAAGGATTTGAGATTGAAACAGAAATGACTGTCCATGCATTGCAAGTAGGTGCCTCATATGCTGAGAAAGAGACTGTATACAATTCTAGGCCTGAAGGGTCTGAAAGTAAATTAAGCACATTTAAAGATGGCATTAGAATTCTTAGAATGATCCTCCTTCTATTCAAAGAAGAAAAGCCATTTTATTTTTTTAGTATTTTATCATTATTGTTTTTTTTAGTTTCTTTGACGTTGTCAATTCCTATCTTTATTACATATATGGACACTGGCCTTGTTCCAAGAATTCCA
>DUAL01000097.1:0-314 GCA_012960835.1 Flavobacteriales bacterium
GGTATAGGTTGTTATGCACATTTAGGGGCGACATAAAAATAGATATTTGCAAGCGCTTATCTTTATAATATTCGTTTTCCTCTGTCTGTTCTATCACCACTACTTTTCCATCACAAGGGGCGTACACGCATCCTTCTTTCCTTTGAAAATCTCTTTTTGGAACCCTGAAAAAATACACAGACATTACAAATAAAAATACAGCAAGAGGTAGGGTAAAAAACCAAAATATTAATTTGGAATTCCAATAAGTAATATAATTTACCAATGTAAAAATCAGGATTTCGTTTCTAAGGATTTTCATTCCTTCTTTGTGT
>DUAL01000097.1:351-1079 GCA_012960835.1 Flavobacteriales bacterium
CATGCCCTGGAATAAAATTTCCTGAGTCCTTTGCGCCTGCTTTTCTTTTGTAATAGGATTCTAAAAAGTCGCCCAATGTTGCAGTAAAAGGCAGTAGTATACTAATGATTAAAGGATCCCTAAAGGAATTGAATCCAAAGTATTGGTAGCTAAGGTAAGCGGCAAGTATTGTGAAAATAGCACCTCCTGCAAAGCCTTCCCACGATTTTTTAGGGGAAACAGAAGGCATTATTTTATGTTTGCCACATTGCACTCCTACCAAATAAGCAAAGGTATCGAACGTCCAAGTAATGATGAACATGAACAAAATAAGTTCTCTGTCAATTTGATGCACCAAAGTAAGGGGTACTAAAACATAGAGAAAAGCAATAATTTTTGTTTTTCCTTTTCTGAGTTTTCCCATTTCGTATAGACATACTACAAGAATTACTGACAATAAAATATGGAAGGAGAGCTGGGAATAAGAAGTTCCAAACCACATAATAGCTACATATACTGCTCCTGAAAGTGCCCTTTTAAGCGTTTGGTTCATCTTCTTGTTTATTTATCAGATTTTTGGCATGCAATACATCTTTGCTAGTCACAAAAAGCTCAACATCTCCAAAAACTAAATAAGAAGAATCTTTTTTGTTAATTGATATTGCTCTGATGTTGTGTTTGAGTAGGAACCCTTTCAATAGTTCAATTTTATAAGGTTCGGTTGAAGTATAAACTTTTATCCAATTGTT
>DUAL01000098.1 GCA_012960835.1 Flavobacteriales bacterium
TTCCAAAACAATATTTTTATTTTCTGGTGTTGTACTTACAAAAGATTGTGCGAACACAAAACTCACACAAAAAATTGCTGTCGTAAGAGTAATCAATTTTTTCATAATGTTTAATTTTTAATTATTTAGAGCAACAAAGTTATAAAAAAAAACTAATAATCTTATGTTTGCAATAGTTAATATAGAATGATTATGGAAAATAAAACAGCAGCATTTGCTCGTTTGTTAAAAATTATGGATGAATTAAGAGTACAATGCCCATGGGATAAAAAGCAAACTATGAATAGTTTGCGCTATTTAACCATAGAAGAATTATACGAACTTTCGGATGCGATATTAGATAAAGATATGCCCGAAATTAAAAAAGAATTAGGAGATTTACTTTTGCATATTGTTTTTTATGCTCGCATTGCCTCTGAAACGAATGATTTTGATATGGAAGATGTAATTAATGGTGTGTGTGAGAAACTTATTTTCCGTCATCCTCATATTTATGGAGATGTAAAGGTAAAAGATGAAAAAGAAGTAAAAAAGAATTGGGAGAAGTTGAAACTAAAAGAAGGAAAGAAATCAGTTTTAGAGGGTGTGCCGAAATCTTTACCAGCAATGGTAAAAGCATTTAGGATTCAAGAAAAAGTTAGGGGAGTTGGTTTTGATTGGGATAATAAATCCCAAATTTGGGAAAAGGTTTTGGAAGAAATTCAGGAGTTAAAAGTGGAAGTAGAAAATAAAGATTTGGGGAAAATTGAATCTGAATTTGGAGATGTACTTTTTGCGCTTATCAATTATGCCAGATTTATTGAGGTAAACCCTATTGATGCACTAGAAAGGACTAATAAAAGATTTATTAAAAGATTTCAAATAATGGAAAGTAAATTAAAAGAAGAAGGAAAGAATTTATCAGACATGAATTTGGAAGAGATGGAAAAATATTGGCAATGGGCAAAAAATGAATATTTGAATAGCTAAGATTTTATTTTTCAATTAATGTATAATTAAACCTTTTCTTTTATTTTTGCTCCAAAAAAATAAGTTCAAAAACTTTATCTTTACAAAAAATTAAAAATGAAAAAAACCTTATTCTTACTTACTTTAATATCCATTGCCTTTACATCCTTTTCTCAGGATGTATTTGATATAGGAATCCGTAAAATTGAAATCTTTTTTGCTGAGCCAAATTGGGACGATACCTTAGATGTGTATTATGCAAATGATATTGGAGAGCGATTAATTGCAGATTCTGTAATTATAGATGGAGAGGTTGATCAGGATGTTGGGGTAAAATACAAAGGGAATAGCTCTTATAGTGCGAATAATGCCAAAAACCCCTTAAATATAAAATTAGATTATGTGCATAATGGTCAGTCCATTGACGGATATAATATGCTTAAACTTTCAAATGGATTTCATGACCCTACTTTTATAAGAGAAATTCTTACTTATGAAATAGCAAGAGAATATATGCCTGCATCAAAAGCCACTTATGCTAATGTTTTTATCAATGGGAATTGGAATGGCTTGTATACTTGTGTGCAATCGGTAGATGATGATTTTACAAATGAACATTTTTACGAAAGAAAAGGATCACTTTTTAAAGTAGATAATACAGGTGTTCAAATATCTAATTGTCCTCCAGGGCAAAATGGGATTTGGAAATATTATACTGATACTAATTGTTTACAAAAGGCATATGAGATGCAGTCCTCAAACGATTGGACTAAGTTAGGTAATTTCTTAGATACTGTAAATAATTATTTTCCAGATATTGAGAAAGTACTAGATGTTGATAGAACCCTTTGGTTGATGTCTTTTTCAAATTTAACTGTAACCCTTGATGGCCCTATAAATAATATGTCTCATAATTTCTATATGTTTAAAGATAATAATGGTAGATTTTCGCCAATTATTTGGGATTTGAACAGTTCGTTTGGCACTTTTAGAGTGAGTTTGTCTAATCCTGCTTCTACTCAAGATTTACAAGAATTAGATATTTTCCATGGAAGTACTAATAATCAAAATAAAATGTGCACTCAGATATTTTCTTCTGATCAGTATAGAAGAATGTATGTTGCGCATATGCGAACAATATTAAACGAACAATTTATAAATAGTAATTATAGCATAAGAGCACTTCAACTGCAAGCCATTATCGATTCTTCTATAACAGCCGACCCTAATGGATTTTATTCATATGCAGATTTTTTATCAAATATATTTTCTTCAGTAGGTGCAAATAATAGTATTGTAGGAATTACGGAATTGATGAATGCTAGAGTTGTATTCATTCAATCTTTACCAGAATTTATAGCTACTCCTCCAACAATTTCTAATATCACTTCAAATCCTACAAATCCAACTCCTCATTCTAGTGTAAGTATTTCAGTACAAATAACCAATGCTTCTGATGTAATTTTGGGCTATCGATTTAAGTTTCATGATGCTTTCAAAAAAGTAACAATGACCGATATTGGCGGTGGAAATTATAACACAATAATTTCTGTAGACGCTAGAGATGTGCAGTATTATATTTATGCAGAAAATAATAATGCAGGTATTTTTTCACCTGAAAGGGCAGAAAAAGAATTTCATCAATTGGCTGTGGTAGATAATTTAGTAATAAATGAAATAATGGCTGCCAATATGAGTGCTGTTGCTGACCAAAGCGGGGAATATGACGATTGGGTAGAACTTTATAATGGTAATAATTTTTCTTTGAATTTAAGCGGTTATTATCTTTCGGATAGTGAGAATAACTTAACCAAATGGACTTTTCCGAATATCAGTATTCCTGCCAATGATTATCTGATTATCTGGTGCGATACTGCTGGAAATTCTCAGCCCGGATTGCATACCACTTATCGTCTTTCTGCCGACCAGGAAGAAGTGTATTTAACTGATCCAAGCGGAATAGTGATTGATGCCGTTCATTTTGTAAATATGCCTACAGATGTGGCTTATGCAAGAGTTCCAAATGGAACAGGAACTTTTATTCATCAAGGAGAAACTTATAAAGCAAATAATCAGATTTCTTCCTCATTTTCTGAAAATGAAGCTAGCAATGAAAGATTAAGGGTCTATCCGAACCCGAGCAACAACAGAATTTATATTTTAGGTGCAAAAGGAGAATTAACTATTCATAATTTGATAGGGCAAGAGGTTTATTCTGAGAGGGTAAATAGTACTATTTCTGTTGATATTTCCTCTTGGTCTGCGGGAGTGTATTTTGTAAAAACAAATAATAAAACAGTTAAAATCTTAAAACAATAATTATGAAAAATATTGCAATTTTTTTAATTTTTGGAATTCTACTTTATGCTTGCAAAAAAGAAGCAGGTGAAGGTGGAACTTCAGTTATAGAAGGGAGGGTGTACAAGATTTATACTTTTCAGAATTCTCAGACAGGGCAAATGGATACCCTTTATTATCAATTGGATGCCGGAAAAGATGTTTATATTATTTATTCTAATGATGAATTGGCAATCTATGACGATAAATTTGAAACGGATTATTTGGGAAGGTATCGTTTTGAATTTTTACGAAAAGGAAAGTATACTATTTATACTTATGCCGATAGTTCTGATGTAAACACTACTTATGATTATCCTGTTTTTCGTCATATTGAAATTAAGTCGAACAACTCCACCAAGAATATTGATGATTTTGTAATTGAAAAAAATCAATAAGTGAGTAATATCCTGCCTATAGTTTCTGATTTCTCGCCCATTAGCTTAAAAGAGATGGATGGGGTAAAGCTAATGAGCAGAATGGATACTAAGTTTGTTTTTAAGATTGAAAAGTTACCTTCTCTTTTAGAAAAAGTGACTCCTTTTTACAGAGTGCTGGAAATAAATGGAAAATTCATTCATGATTATAAATCCCTTTATTTCGATACTAATGCAAGAAAATTCTATATCGACCATCACAACTCTCGTGTAAATAGAAATAAAATTCGTTTTAGAGAATATGTGGATACCGGACTTACTTTTTTAGAAGTGAAGCTAAAAAACAACAAAGGTAGAACTATCAAAAAGAGAATGAAAGTGGATGCTATTTCCAAAGAGCTTTCTAAGAAACATAGGGAGTATATAGAAAAAATAATTGGAAAACCATTAGATGTAAACGTAAAGCAGTGGATTAATTTTAGCCGACTTACATTTGTGCATAAAACACAAAAGGAGCGCCTAACAATAGATATTAATTTAACTTTTAAAAATAATGAAAAAGAAGGAAATCTTAATGATATTGTAATTACTGAGGTAAAGCAAGAGAGAATGAGTCGCTCTTCCGACTTTATACGAATTGCAAAAGAAATGAGTATCTTGCCCATCCGTTTGAGTAAGTATTGCATCTCAACCATGCAATTATGGCCAAGCATAAAACAAAACCGATTTAAGAAAAAGCTATTATTTATTAATAAATTAAAACGAGCATAATGGAATTATTATTAATCTTATTAGAAGGAGGAATGGAATTTTTAGGCACACCACTTTGGGATTCAGAAGATTTTTTGAAACTTCTTGTAAAAGGTGTTTTTAACTTAGGCATTGTAATTATCATTGTAAGGTATATTTATTATCCTGTAACCAAGAACAAGGATTATTTATTTACTTTTTTACTCATCAGTTTAACGGTATTTCTTTTATGTGTTCTGCTCGATAGCGTGAAGTTGCAATTAGGTTTCGCATTGGGACTTTTCGCTATTTTCGGTATTATCCGTTATCGAACTGACCCTATTCCCATTAAGGAAATGACTTATCTTTTCTTGGTAATTGGTATTTCAGTTGTGAATGCATTGTCCAATAAAAAAATTAGTTATGCTGAGCTTGTTTTTGCTAACCTTCTAATTGTGTTTGTTACATACGGCATGGAGAAAATTTGGCTATTACGACATGAGTCACGAAAAAATATTATTTACGAAAAAATAGAACTTATAAAACCAGAAAGAAGAGAAGAACTTATTGCAGACTTAAAAGAAAGAACAGGAATTGATATTATAAGGGTAGAGGTAAGAAGAATTGATTTTTTAAGGGATGTGGCCAATGTTCGAATTTTCTATTATGAGGACGATATTGAATAAAATATTCCTTCTGCTAATATTACCTATGTCTGTACTTTCGCAAGAAAATGATTTTCAAACATGGACCTCTGTTTCTGCATCAAAAAAGATAATTAAAAAAACAAATCTGATAGTAAAGCAAGGGGCTCGTTTCAGAGAAAATTCTACTATGTATTCCAAACTATTTACAGATATAAAAATTAAAAGAAAGTATAATAAACATTTTAGTTTTGCGGCTGGTTATCGGCATTCTACCGATTGGAATAAGAAACAAGATTTGGAGAATAAAAATCGTTTTTATCTAGATGTGTATTACAAAGATAAATACTACAAACGCTATTTATTAGGTGTCAGAACAAGATGGCAAACCCAAGGAAATATGTTCGGGTATTCAACAACATTTAGACAAAAATTTGTTTTTGCATATAATATTAAGAAAACAAAATTGGAGCCATCAGTTGGCTTGGAATATTTCTTGCCTTTTGAAAGTATGTTAGTAGAAAAATTGCGTTATACTTTTGGGTTTTCTCACCCTATTACAAAAGATTTAGATTTTGTGTTAGCTTATCGTATTCAGCAAGAATTTAATACAAATAACCCTGAAACACTATTTATTTTTGATGGAAAAGTATCTTATAATTTTTAAAATATCATGAAAGAAGAAAAAATAGAATTAACATTTACAAGAGCTAAATTAGAGGAGTTAAGCCAAAGCGAACAAGATTTAATTGCAAATACTCAGCATGCTTTTTCCAATGCTTATGCGCCTTATTCTGGTTTTTTGGTTGGGGCAAGTGTTTTGCTAGAAAATGGAGAAATTATTAATGGAAGTAATCAGGAAAATGCGGCTTATCCTTCCGGGCTATGTGCCGAAAGAGTAGCTCTGTTTTATGCTGGCGCAAAATATCCAGAAGTCGCTATTAAAACCATTGCTATTTCTGCAAAGTCCAAAACTTTTGAAATTGATGATGTGGTTAGCCCATGTGGGGCATGTCGTCAAGTAATGGCAGAATACCAGCAAAAACAAGGACAAGATATACGACTGCTTTTACATTCCCCTAATGATGAAGTACTGATTGCAAATTCAGTG
>DUAL01000099.1:0-792 GCA_012960835.1 Flavobacteriales bacterium
AATATTATTAAATTTATAAAGGTTTTAATATGAGCGAACTAGGTTTAATTGCAATTTGGCCAAATCATTTGCATCATGCGCAAAGCATTGTTTCGGAGTTGGAAGAGAAATTCACAATAATTGAAATTTATGATATTCAATGGAGTAAAAAGAATCTTTATCAAAATTTTTATCGATTTTATGGTGATAGGCTATCAACCAAATCAATCAAAGAAAAGGCTATTGTTGAGTCAGAATTTAGATTGGTTATTTTTAAAGATAGCCAGCCTAAACATGCCTTTAGACCAACGGCAAGAGGGATAGAGAAGGTTAATACTAACTTTTTTGATTTAAAGAAATCATTCAGGAGAGAATTTAAAACCAGATTTGGTATTCACGGCAGTAATGACGAAACTGAGACTAGTAGAGATCTTAGTTTGTTGTTAGGTATAAATGCACAGGATTATAAAAAAAACATTAGGAATAAATGGTCTGGTGAGGTTAAAAAAATTAACAGAGATGTTACCGGCATTAATGGTTGGGATTCGTTGAAACAATTTTTCTATTTTATGAACGATATCGAGCCGTATGTATTATTGACCAATTTTGATAATTTTATTCCGAACTTATCCTCGGGTAAGGATATTGATATCATGGTATTAAATCAAAAAAAATTTTCCCTGTTCGCAAACGCCATTAAGATTTCAAAAGGTTTAGAAAGAGTAAATTATCAAATACTCGTTAACAGCCAGCCAGTTGACCTTGATCTACGTTATGTAGGAGATGGTTATTTTGATATTCATTGGCAAAAGG
>DUAL01000099.1:845-1458 GCA_012960835.1 Flavobacteriales bacterium
TATGTAATGAGTGAGATTAATCAATATTACACATTGCTATACCATGCATTAATACACAAGAACAATATTCCAAAAAAGTACCAAACTTTTTTTACTTTCAAAGAAGAAGAGCTAAAGGTAAAGTTATATGAATTTATGTATAAAAACACATACCATATGACAGAACCAAAAGATATAACGACGTACTTTAATAAAAGTAATGGTGGAGATATAAAATTTAGTCGCCCAAGAAGGTTAAGAAGTAAAAAAGGACTTTCAGGATCAATGAAAAGGTTTTTTTCTAGGTTTAATAATATTATTCATTTAAGAAAGGGTCCGGCCTAGTGTCTCAGAGTTTAAATACGACCCACCAGAAAGGAGATGTCTTTGTTAAGACTTATGGACCAAAAACACCTTTCAGAAGATATTATTTTAGATGTGCTTTAGATTTTTTAGGGGTATCCCAACCTATTGAATACAGCAGTAAGTATAATAGATTGAAATTTGAATCTAAAACTTTAGAATTGTGGAAAAGCCACCATCTTAATGTTCCTGATGTTGTGCGAGTGAAGGATTTAGAATTACATTTGTCTGTCATTAAAGGAAAGACTTTAGCTGAGATTTTTACAGAATC
>DUAL01000099.1:1528-3483 GCA_012960835.1 Flavobacteriales bacterium
AAGTATAATGAGCCAAGATTGTGTCATATTGATGCCAATCTTAGAAATATTATGTATAGTGATAATAAAATATTTCATATCGATTTTGAAATGGGTAGAGAATCTGAGCCCACTAATATGTGGGCTCAGAGAGAAATCACTAAGCTATTGATTTCATTAAGCCAAGTAACTGATTCTATGCAGAATGTCTTGTCTTTATTTTTCGAAATATACACACATGTTGAAATTATAGAACAATTTATTGATAGCAAGTTTGGTAGTAAATCTCGTGAATTAATAGAGAAAAAACTAAATAAAAATGGATACACATTGATAAATTTAGCTGTAGAAATGAACAATTATTTAGTCAATAGCCGCAATGGATAAAATATTAGTTGTTAAATTTAGAAATATTGGTGATGTATTGCTGTCAACGCCATTAATATCGAATTTAAAAAATATTTATCCCGATTCACAAATCGATATGGCATTAAATAAGGGTTGCGAGGACATGGTTTCGAATAATCCTAATGTTGATAATATTATTATTTATGACAGACCAAGGATAAAAAAACTAGGAATATTTGCACAACTCAAAGAAGAAATTAGATTTACTCGTAATATTAGAAATAATCACTATGATATGGTTATTAATCTTACAGAAGGTGATAGAGGGGCCCAACTTGCATTTCTCAGTGGGGCCAAGAGTAAATTAGGTTTCCCAGTTAGAAAAGGGTTACTCTCTAAAATTAAAATATTTGACAAGTTGGGTGATGATAAAAAATGGCAACATACTGTTGAAAAAGACCTTCAGTTTATTAATCTTCTCGATAAAGAAGTTGATAATAAAGAAGTAAAGATTTATTGGTCGAGCATGGTAGAGCAAGAAGTAGACAAAATTCTTGCAGATAATAATATCAAGCAGTTTGTTCATATTCATCCTGTTTCACGTTGGATGTTTAAATGCTGGGAAGATGACCGTATGGCAAAGATTATTGATTATCTGCAGCAAGACAAGGGGGTAAAGGTAGTGATTACTGGCGCACCAGTAAAAAAAGAATTAGATAGAATTGACAAAATACTATCACTTTGTAAAACAAGACCCATTAATTTATCAAGTAAGCTAACTTTAAAGCACTTGGCATACCTCTCTTCAAAAGCAAAGCTATTTTTCGGTGTAGATACTGCGCCGATGCACATGGCAGCAGCCACCAACACACCTGTTGCAACATTGTTTGGCGCAAGCAATCCAGTTATTTGGGGGCCTTGGAATAATAACAGCGACAAGCAATTATTCCAAGACGAAGACAGTATACAAACCAATGGTTTGCACTATATGGTAGTTAATATGAATCATGAAATTTTATATGAAAATAAAGTGAAAAAATCAAAAGGCATGACGTTAATTGGTTTTGAACAAACCAAACAAATTATTGATTTACTAATTTAGCTGGTTTGCATGAAAAAAATTCATCTAATTAGAGAAAAAGCATCTAAATTTGGTGGTGCAGAAGTTTATCTGTCTAGACTTTCAAAAGCATTAGGCGATAATGATATCGACCATCAAATCGTAAATTCAGTCTTCCCAAAGTTCCTTCCATCTTGGCTGCGCATCATTTCGTTTAATTTGCAAGTTTGCTTAACCAAAAAGAATAAATTTTATTTTTCTTTAGAGCGTATTGTTTGTTCCGATGTTTATCGGGCTGGCGATGGTGTTCATAAAGTGTTTTTAAGTGTTGAAAATAAATCAAAGCTCAATCCACTCCATCCTGTTTATCTTTATTTAGAAAAACGTTGTTTTAATAATGCTAAACGCATTATTGCTAATTCAAATATGATTAAAAATGAAATTATTAATACTTACGGAATTGATCCAAATAAGATTGATATTGTTTATAACGGTATTGAGCCAAAGAAGGCTGACTACAAGCATTCTTTTAATAAATTATCAAAAGAATTTAATATTAATAAAGATT
>DUAL01000099.1:3632-3924 GCA_012960835.1 Flavobacteriales bacterium
AAGGGTTGTATTTACCGGGCCTAGACAAGATGTTGATGATTTTTATACAATCAGTGATGTTTTTTTATTTCCAACTCATTATGAACCCTTTTCTAATGTAGTATTAGAGGCTATGAGTTTAGAGAATGCAGTGTTTACAACTAAGCAAAATGGTGCTCACGAGATTCTAGAAGATGAGTATATTATGTCTAACTCTAGGGATTTTTCAGTGGTGGGTAAAATTGATGCTTTGCTTGAAGATGTAGAGGCATTGAACGCTATCAAGCAAGTGAACAATTTAAAAGATAATAAT
>DUAL01000099.1:4018-4370 GCA_012960835.1 Flavobacteriales bacterium
TTACAGTAATTTTTTTACTTTCCCTTGCTTATTCGGAAGCATTAAAATCTATTTCTCTTGTGTTGATGGCGGTATTTCTTGTTTATGCAGTCTCCACAAAGAGATGCAGCATTACTCAAGACAGAATAAATGCTGTAATTACACTTCATGTGTTAGTCGTTATAGTTGGCATATGGACTGGCATAAATCCAGATGAATCTATCAAACAATTTTCAGATGTAGTGAAAATTTTATTGGTTTTTTTATTTTTTCGAGAAATTGATTTAAAGTATTTAAGTGTTGAAAAAATATTAAATTTCCTTTTTTATGGTTTTGTATTTGCCTTGTCTGTAGGAGTGTACATGTATTATTT
>DUAL01000099.1:4436-6121 GCA_012960835.1 Flavobacteriales bacterium
AGAAGCACAGCATCTTAAATTGAGGTCTGTAGGATCGGTCAATCGATCAATGGTGTACATAGTATTAATATTGATGTTGGCCCTGCCTTTTGCTTATAGTGAGAATAAATTTAGCACGATCTGGAAGGTTGTGTCAGGCATGGCGATAATGGGTATTATTATTGCAGGAAGCAGAATGGCACTATTTTCTTTACCTATATTATTACTTATATTTCTTTATTTAAGAGGTAAGTTAACAATTAAACATATTATGATTATCACTGGATTGTCGGTTTCTTTTCTCATTTTAGTGCAAGAATTTTTTCCTGGAACGTACCTATCTAGTAGAATTCATCAAGGATTTAGTGACCCAGTTAGAATACAGTTATGGGTTTCAGCTATTAAATATTTCTTAGAGAGTTGTAATCAATCATTTGGTATCGGGGTTGGAAACAGTATGCTTATTGATATAGAGGCATACTACGATTACTGGAATCCACGTTGGCCTACTACACTGGATAACACACACCAAGTATATTTAGATATGTTGATAGAGAGAGGGTTTTTGGGTTTGGCGACTTTTATTACATTTATTGGCTTGATTATGAAACGTTCATGGAGCAGACTAAAGGAATATCCAATCCACTTGTCAGTGTTTCTAATGTCATCATCTATATTACTTATGGGGCTAGCCAATATCACTTTTAGGTACGAATTTGCACTGTTATTTGTGTGCATTGCAGGACTGTCTTTTAATAAAGCCCTCATTTCTAAAACATACTGAATGAATAATATCAAGATAAACACGCGTCATGGCTGGCTCAGATGGTGGCCTAAAAAAGGATTGAAAGCAATTCTAGATCCTGAAAATGCAAGAATAGAAACGTTTTTGCTAGAGCAAAGCGCTCAACTTCCTAAGGGTTCTTTGGTGCTGGATGCTGGCGCTGGGAAATGCCCGTATAAATATATTTTCAAAGAATTGGATTATCAGTCAACTGATATGCCAGGTGGATTTTATGATCAACCACATGATTTTGAATGTGAGTTGCACGACATCCCTAAAGATGATAATACCTATGATGCAGTGGTATTAACACAGGTACTTGAACATGTGCCTGACCCTTGGGCTACATTATCAGAAATTTGTAGAGTGCTTAAGCCTGGTGGTAAATTACTGCTTAGCGCTCCTCTTAATGGTCCCCTGCATGGAGAACCATGGCATTATTTTCAATTTATTCATCATGGTCTCAATCAGCTGGGCGAAAAAACAGGATTTCAAATTTCTGAAATAGAGAAGGTTGGTGGTGCATTTTGGTTAATTGGTAAAAGATTGCCAGTGGCTTTTAAAAAGCTACTGAAACAATACGACCCATTTAGAGCAAAGAAGCGCGGTCAGAACGTCTTATTTTGTATACTTATGACACTTATACTATTACCAACCTGGTTTGTTTTGTACCTTCCAAGTGCATATATTATTCGCCCTTTGTTTTATTGGTTGGATTATTTAGATCGTGAAAAAAGTTTCACAACGGGTTACACGGCAGTCTTTGTAAAAAGCCAACAATGAAAGTATTAATTGAGCTCCCAACCTGGTTAGGTGATTGCGTAATGGCTACGCCGGCAATTGAAAATACCGTAAATTTTTACAATGATGTAGAAATTACCTTTATTGGCTCTTTTGCGTCGATTGAAGTGATGAAAAATCA
>DUAL01000100.1:0-698 GCA_012960835.1 Flavobacteriales bacterium
TAATCCGATGCATGATAAGTATAATGATGAAGATTGGAAATCCGATTTTATCCGAATATTATCTAGTTTCCAAAAGCACGGCTGGCCAGAAATATCAAAAACCGCCGCACAACTATTGTTACAAAACCAAAGCCAAATTTACACGGAAGTAGGAAAATCAATATCTGTGAAGGGTGGAAGGGATACTGATTATGAAAGACTTTTAGAGTTATTGAATAGATTGCCAACAGATACTCGAGAGAAGTTGAAAAAAGATTTAAAGTAATATCACGGTGTTATGGTATATATAAAAATATTGTTTTTCTATATAGATGACTGCGATTGGTGCCACTGGGTGTCAGATGAAGTGGTTATATATATGAATGAGTCTCGTGATTTTGCCGATGTCGAATTTATAAAAATAGATGGGCATGGTATAGAGCCTATATATAGAGGCCTAAGGACTGGGTATGAGATGTCAAGTGAAATGGATGTGCATTTCTTTCCAACATTGGTATTGGTGGATGAAGAAGAGGTTGAATATCACAGAATAATAGGTGTGGCGAATAAAGATGAATATTGGTATAATTTAGAATCAAAAATAAAAGATATAAGGAATCAGGGTAACTAATGAAAATAATAAGATTATTTTGAAAAAATAATCGGAGAAATGTAGTATTCTATTCTTCATCAATTTTCCTTTTTAAAATTTATATTAT
>DUAL01000100.1:708-1072 GCA_012960835.1 Flavobacteriales bacterium
AGAAACAAAAAAAGAAAATTATGTTTCCGATGAGGGGACAATCGATTTTTTAGTAGTGGATAGTAAGGCGCCTTTTATAAAGGATATAATCATCGGCGGAAAAAACCATAAAGCAAAAGATTTAGACGGATTGATAAAAGTCCGATACGAAAATGGGATACTAAGATATCGAGTTTCAAATGATTTCGGTTGGTGGTCATCAATAGATGATGATAAAAAGACATATGAGATGAATCAAGCGGAGAGTATGATTTCCTCATTAAGAATTAAGGATAGAGCTAAATTTATAAATAAGCATTTAAAAAGGGATGTTATCAGCGAGGTTCGCACTACGGTGATGGATCGGAATAGAGAGAGGCTTTCG
>DUAL01000101.1 GCA_012960835.1 Flavobacteriales bacterium
TTCGCCACAGTCAGGGTCATTGTTCGCATAAAATTTTTACTTTACCGTAAGATAGTTCATGAAAATAGAATCTATTCCATAATAATTTACACAAAAAAAATAATTTAAACGTGCGGCTCAGTCATTTTTCATTTTTATTCTTTTGATGATGTCTGAGGTGTGATATTTTGAGCTTTTAAATTCATAAAATATTTTTAGTTTTTCAAGGGCGCATTTATCTTTTGCGTCGCAAGCAAACGAGGAGGTGTTTGTTGTCGCTGCTGCTTCTATATTGTGTTTTTTTATTAAATCTAGTGTTAGAAAAGGAGCGTTTTCGATTACTTCGTCTACGTATTTTATAGATTTTATAATTTCAATTCGGTCTTTATGTGGGATAATAGGTTTTCTTTTGTAATTGGCGACCAGCTTGTCGGGGTGAATTCCGACTATTAGGTATCCAAACTTTTTTTTAATTTTTTTAAATAGTTTCAAGTGGCCTATATGGAATAGGTCCCACACTCCGTCGATATATGCTCTTTTTTTAATCATTTACATGTTTATCTCATCGACATATTACTTGGGCATGTCCTTTGAAGGCTTTAAATCGTACCAATCTTCTTTTTCTAAACTGTTGTGCATAGCTTCAAGCATCGTCTTTTGAAAGTTTTCTTGAGTTAATTTTTTTTTAAATTTATTTTCGTAGTATTCAACGAAATCATCGTCAAAACCGAATTCTACTTCTGCCCCACCGTCTTTAAGTTCTGATATTTTCAGCACTTTTAGTTTGTGGGATTTCATTTATATATTTCTAAAATTGCCGTAGCTAGCTCTCTTGATTTCTCTTTATCGAGAATTACGTCCCAACAGAGGTCTTTGGATTCGTCAACTTCTTGGGGGCTACAAGAGTAGTGGGATATAGACAGAGAGTCTTCGCCTGTAAATTTCACAATTCTTAAAAAGTGAGCAGAGCATTCACAATCAGTGATTATGTCATGTTCGACGTAATCTTTGTTGTTTGTTATTAATTTATTCATTTCTTCTTGATGGAGTCTATTAATATTTGGTTATATCTTCTCCGTGTATGGAGCGGC
>DUAL01000102.1 GCA_012960835.1 Flavobacteriales bacterium
TAAATACTATCAATATGGGATGGCTACTACCGGAATCCGATGTCATAGAAATTGAATCGAAGGCGGATGAAATTTGGGTTTTTCAAAGTAATCTAGAAAAAGAGTATGACATCGGAGATGGAAAGGTCGGCGAGGCTGTCTTAAATAATCTTAAGTCTGGTAAAAAATATACATATTTTTTACCAATTCATTCTTTTACTAACGGCCAAGTGGAAACATTTAAAAGGATTTTCAAACAAAAAGAGGTTGAATACCAGGCCGAATGTCAATCTGAAAACAAAGGGGGTCTTATAAGTTTGTTTTGGTTGAAGATGATAGTATTTTCATTCATTCTGAAATTGTACTTTACAATCCTACTATTCCAGCTCTTAACAAAAGTGAAAATGAAAGAAATGCGATTGAGTTTTTACCCTCTGATGACAAGACCAGCAAAAATACAAAATACTATATAGATTTAAACGATCAAAGAGCTAATGAAATATGGAGCCTGGGCTGTAAGTTAATTAAAAAAGTCGGCTATGATGACGAGAAAAAAGAAGCAGAGGTGAACACATCCTTGTTTATGCTGGAGAGCAAACTATTAAAAATAGAAAGCAAGGCTGAAGAAATATGGATTTTAAAAAATGGACTTGGTTACGATATAGAAAAAGACCACCCTATACAAAAATTAGTAGAAGAGAATCTAAAAAAAGATGAGTTTAAATATAAATATTTTTTATTAGACGATTCAGATGGTGGGAATTTAAAAGATAAAGCAATATTTGAAAAGATGTATGATAAATATGATGAAAATTTTGAATTTATTATGGTGCCAGATAACGGTTTAGGCTTATTTGTTCATTCTGAAATTGCAATTTACAATCCTACTAGCGTTGGGAAAAGGCAGGCTATCGAATGGATTCCAACAGAAAGACAATGCACTTTGGAAGAGCAAGAAGAATCATTAGAAAAACAAGAAGGACAAGAATATAGTCAAATATATATAGACTTAGGTATAGGCTCCGAACGAACTAACGAAGTATATAAAATATGCAAAAAATTAAAGAAAAACTATGGTGAAAAATAA
>DUAL01000103.1 GCA_012960835.1 Flavobacteriales bacterium
GATGAGAACAGGAGAAGGAAAATATCTTAAAACAAAAATGAAAACAAACAATAAAAAAGTCCAAAACAGAAATGCTCGAATCAAAAGACAACATGATAAACATAACCTCAAAAAATGTTGTATTGCTGACAACACACTCCTTGTAAAACACAATGAACACTTTTACCAAAGTATGTTAGAAGAGCAAAATACATATCAAAAGGCTGTTGATGACAAAATTCAGCTAAAAGAAGTAAAGACAACTGAAAATACCAATGCTAAGGCCAAGATGTTGTTAAAAGATACAGCAAAAGATCATGCCATTACTATCAAAACTTGCATACATGATTGCACACAAATGTGCCCACCCTCTATCTATGACAAAACATGTTCAATATGTATAGATATGGAAGAGAAAGAGATACTAGACATTAGGCTTAAAGCTGCTCATAGCTTCTTTTCGAATGATAATTTGAGAGATGATGATGATATGAAGCTGGAAGAATTGAAAACAGAACAGTCATATAATCGTTGTCAAGAGCTATTGGATATTGTCAATGAATGGATTGCTTGCTACATTTTGCAGTCAACTAAAAAAGGAAAAATTTCTAAAGGACCCTCAGCTGAGCAACTAGCTAATTTGGAAAAGGACATGTGTGACATGAATGTTAAAATGTGCATTATGAAAAATGTTATTGATATATTAGAAACCAAGGCAACAGAGGCAGATGGACAAATAAATGTGATCCTGAACATTATTTCTAAGGGAAATGCTAAGCAAATGATAATGAATGATTTGTCTTCTCTAAAGAAAGAATCAAGAGTATATACTGAAGAAGCATATCAAATCAAAGAAAAGCTTAAAAAAATATGTGCTTTGAGAGATTCCATATCCCTATTGTCCAAATTGATCCGTCAAAAGTTTGATTTCATATCTATATAAAAATTAATGTTCATCAAGGTTATTTGAGAAGGAAGTGTTGGGTGGGTGGAGGTGGTGTTGGTGGTGATGGGAGTGATAAGAATCAATTACAGACATTTTTCAATTTTATTGCCTTGCCCCAGAGTTTGTGAGAAGAAGTTT
>DUAL01000104.1 GCA_012960835.1 Flavobacteriales bacterium
CATATTGGTGAATTAAAGAAAAGGCGAGATGTTCTAAAAAGTGACAATATAAAAATTCCTGAACTGATATTTCAAAAAAGTATTGTAAAGGCATATTTTATTGGGAGGAAGAAAAACTATTCCACCCTATAATTTATTGAAATAATTAACTTGGTCTCTATTTCCATTAGCCTGTAAAATTCACCTACAATTTTCAATGCAGAGTTTTTATGCCCGGTAAAATAAACTATATTCAAGAATTAAAACGCCGAAAGGTATTTAAGAGTGCAGGCTTTTACGCCTTTTCCGCCTTCATTATTATGCAGGTGGCAACTTTTATTGTACCCGCCCTCCGTCTACCAGATTGGACGAATACCCTAATTCTAGTCTTATTACTTCTTGGATTTCCTATTGCTATGATTTTTGCATGGATTTATGATAGAACTCCAGAAGGTATTGTTAAAACTGATGAAATGGATGGGGAACTAACTTCCATTACCGAAAATGGACTGCCGAGAGATTCCAAAGGCAATTCAGCTATTGTTTTTCTTGATATCGATGGTTTAACAAAACTGATGAACCAGGATGAAAAAAAAGCAATTGATTTAGTTCATTATAAGCATAAAGTAATCCTTCCATTTATTGAAAAGTATGGAGGACTACTTTTTAAACAAGCTGGCGATGGGACACTTTGCATTTTTTCTGATTCGGCAAAGGCAGTGTGTTTTAGTTTAGATATCCTTCAGATGTGGAAGAGTATCTCACCCGTGAAACTGAAAGTTGGCATTCACCTTGACAATCTGGTTTTTGAACATGGCGAAATATTAGGTAAAGGAATTAACTTTACAAAAAAAATTAAGGATTTTGCTGAATTGGGGGGAATTTGTATTTCACAGGCTGTATCCAATATTATTCAAGGCCGACCAGATGTTCACACATCTTCAATTGGTGAAAAGACATTTGAGGGAATTGTAAGATATAAAGATGTTCTATGTGCGGTCTTTATGAAGAAAAAAGCTCAAAAGTGGGACATTAAAATACCTAAAAAACATATAAGTGAAAATATTATCAGGATCATGG
>DUAL01000105.1 GCA_012960835.1 Flavobacteriales bacterium
ATATTGTTCGACCTTTGTTCTAGTAAAGTAAAATGCTGAATTTGTAAACCACAGTGTAAACTTACTAGATAAGAAAATGTATAGAGTAACGATTTATTTCTACATATTGAAAAGAAGAAAAGATGTAAATGGAGCATGTCCTATTTACTGTAGAATTTCTTTTAAAAAGGAACGTGCTTCTTTTTCTACAGGCTTAAAAGCAAAGCTCAAAAAGTGGAATAAACAAAAACAATTGATAAATGAAACTTCTGAGTTAGATAGTGCTATTAATAATAAAATAGAGCAAATCAAATCTCATATTTACTTTCATCATTCCCATCTTTTAGACAAAGGAGATGACTTTACTGCTAAACAAGTAAAAGAAGCTTTTATTAATAATGGAGATAAGAAAACACTTATTAATATGATTGAAGATCATAATAACTCTATGCAAAGACAAATAGGTATATGCTATTCAAAAGGAACACTAAAGAATTATAAAACCTTAATAAATCATGTAAGAGCTTTCTTAATAAAAGAATACCATTTAGATATAGCTTTAAAAAGTGTTGACACTCCATTTATTTATCGCTTTGAGGCCTATCTTTTAGAAGAAACTATGTGTCATCAGAATGGAGCTATGAAAGTGTTGCAACGACTTCAGAAAGTACTTAATATGGGATTACAAAGAGGGTATATAGAAAAGAGTCCATTTTCTATTTATAAATTCAAATTCCAAAAAGTACAAAGAGGATACTTAAGTACAACGGAACTTAAACGAATAATGGATATTAAGTTAGACAACAAGACACTTCAATGTGTACAGAATATGTTTGTCTTTTCTTGCTTTACAGGGCTGTGCTATATAGATATTCATCTTTTAAAGCCAGAACAAATAGTAGAAGAAGAAAATGGAATACTTTGGGTTAAAACAAATAGAGAAAAAACTGGCAACATATCCAACATTCCAATTTTAGAGCCAGCAAAGAAGTACATTAAAACAATGTATAGTAAGGAAAGAGTTTTTAGGCCTATATGTAACCAGACTGTTAATACAGGGTTAAAGAAAATTGC
>DUAL01000106.1 GCA_012960835.1 Flavobacteriales bacterium
GTGTTTCATTTCCCTTCAGCTTTCAATTCTTCACCCGTCTTGCCGCCGTGTTTGCGGACGAAGACTTCCTTTTTAATTTCTTCGGAATGCAGGAATTTAATTTTTAAGAGACCTTTCTCTCTAACTAAATATGCATTCTCAAGCCAATAAAGTTTAACAGTTTCTTTATGCCCATCCGTATTGAATGAAACAAATGTACCCACATTTTCATAGCTAATGTGAGCCGACTCAGGATGCGCGGATATTCGGAAATTAGACAATATCCAATCTTTGGAGATCGCTGATTCAGAATGATTGCTATCTACAAAATCAAAAAAATATTTTCGAGACATGTTGATTCCTTTTTCAAAGATATGAAAATCATCTGTAACAATTGTTTTGAAAGCCTTTCGGTCATAACCCTTAAAATTCAGATGGTCAAAAAAATCATGCAAAACATTTTTGGCCTGTTGTTTTGTTACTTGCTTTGTTGAAGCACACCCCACCAGTACCACGGCGGCGATTGTTGTAATTAGTAGTTTCATTACACTTCAGTTTTCAATCCTTCACCTGTCTTGCCGCCAATATAAATTTGTTATTTCTTTATTGGTAAATCTGAATTCCATATATCCGCTTTCATGAGCCAATTATTTTTTGAGACTTGCTTCCAAATCACGATGTATTTGCCTGAATCATTTATTATGATTTTGCCATTATCTTTTATGTTTAATGAAAATCTTCCAATTTCGGTAACATAATCTTCATTCCCATACATATCCAATGTGGTAAAAACTAAATCTGTTGCTCCTGCTGATATTTCATCAGAGATTGCTTGTTTAATAGCCTCTTTTCCTCTGATCAAACCAGTATGTGGGGGCATCACCATTGCTTTATCCACATGCAGGTCTGCTACACCAGATGCATCTCCATTATTATAAAATCCCATATACTTTTTATTCTGTACGTCAATATGTGAGCGAGCCCTGTCTATATCAAAAGGAGTTTTTTTAAACGGCACTCTAGTCATTTTCATTTCTTTTAAATCACCGATTTTTTTACCGTTTTGCACGAGG
>DUAL01000107.1:0-571 GCA_012960835.1 Flavobacteriales bacterium
ATTGCCGATGATATTCTCTCTAGAGCAAACAAAATGGAGTAATAGTAGAGTTTCAAAATGGTCTTGTTTGTAGAATAAGTTTTTAAGAAAATATCAGGCAGGTCACTACTTAAGTTAGGTGTTAAAATAAATTCTTGTAACTATTTATAAGCATTATGAAGCTATTTTATAGTAGGTTAAAAATTTTTGGGTTAACTAACCGACAGATTTTTATTCTTCTTCTTTTACCGCTGTTAGCAACTATTTCAGAAATTTTTGGTCTAGGAATATTTTTACCGATTTTTCAATTTATACGCCTTGAAGGGGATTTAAATGCCTTGAAAGTAGATTCAGAGATTTGGCATTACTTAATAAATTGGTTTTCTTTTTTTGAAATTAAACCATCATTATTGGCACTTTTGTTAGTATTATTTTCCATGTTTCTTGTTAGGCAAGTATTGACTTATATAAGGATAATATATACATCTGCAACAACTCAACGTTTAATTCAATTGCAACGCAATAAGTTGTTTGGTAAGTATTTAAATGCCAATACCTCGTATCATGATAAAACTCCTGTGGGAAACCTTGT
>DUAL01000107.1:613-1051 GCA_012960835.1 Flavobacteriales bacterium
TGAGAAGGCGGTGGGAGGAGTAATGAATCCCTTGGAATTATTGGTTTATCTCATAATGTTCGCTGGGTATTTGACAGTTCTTTTTATGCTGTCTTGGCAAATGACACTACTAGCTATATTAGTTATTATTCCAGCAAGTATTGCACCCAAAGTGTGGATCAAAAAGAGTACGATTATAGGAAGGAATCTTGTAAGTGCAAATAAATCAATGTCAGAGTTTTTGGTTAGTCGTTTAGGGTCTCCTCGTTTGGTTCGCTTGTCAGGTACAGAAACAGCAGAAAATAGTGAGTTTCAACGTCTGACCCTAACTCAACGTAAGTATATGGTTTCCAATGCTATTTTGAGATCAAAAACAGAAGCGACTATGGAGCCGATTATAATTGGAATAAGCCTCATTTTTCTTTATTTTGCATACACTACATTACATATGCAGATTGA
>DUAL01000108.1 GCA_012960835.1 Flavobacteriales bacterium
AGACAGCAGCAGAAGCTAAAGTATTAGAAGAAAAGCGCATTGTTGATGAAAAATCTAAAGTTAAGGCTGAAGCTGAAGCAGCAGCAGAGAGAATAGTTAAGGAGAAGTTGAAGTCACGTAAAAAAGAAAATATTGGTCTTTATGAAGATGAAATAAGAGCCCTTGACCCTGCCGTAAAGAGCGATATTTCCGAAAAGTCAGACGTATCTTTAGATGATGCAGTGAGAAAGTCAGACTGGCCTATTACATTATCTCAACTTGAAGTATTAATGAGTTTGCCAGGTAGTGTAATTATAAGCAAGATTTATCAAAGCAATAATTATGACGTTCGCTCTCTCCATTTGGAAAAAATCATTACTCCAAAAAAAATTAGTAAACGGAATAGGATAATGTATGTGCTTAGAAAAAGGAAGAAGGCAATGAAACTCCTAGAAATTGTGGGTGATTATAAAGATTTATTTAACTCTGATATTACCAAGAACTATATTAGTAAAGAATTGGCACAAATGAAAGGCGCTTTAAATGTGGATAAAGGCAAATATAATTTATATGAAAATATAAGTATTAACAATAATGAGCTCGAAGATATTAGAAATAAAACAGAAAAATTTTTACTTGAGAAACAAATATACATTTCATCTAAAATTATATTAAGTTTTTTTAAAAAGGCGTATAACGACGAATATTTAAGAATATTAAATGGTCACTTTCTACTTGGAATATTGCAAGATGATGATAGATTTGACTGCCAAAGTGGTTTCATGATTGGCCTCACTTCTGCTAATTTTGAAGCAATAAATACTGATCAAACTACAGAGATAATAAAATTTATGAATCATCAAAGTAAGCCTTTAAACATTGAATACATTGTTCATATGATGTCTTCTTATAGACAAGTAAATAAGCATCATATTAAAACATTATTAGAAGCTAAGAATGAGATATTTTATTGTAGTGCACCAGATGAGTATTATTTAACTAGCAAAAAAGATGAAATTAGGTTGCCGGCAGAAAATAAAATCATAGAAAGTAGTGTCCTTAATGAGCTTCGTAAAAAACAGAAAAAGAAAAGACTACTAAAGATGACTGAATTACTAGATAAAACGAGTAAAGAATGACAACTGCTAATAAACAAATAATTAGAGAGCTAAAATCATATTACCGAAGTTCTCAAGGTAGCCTGGGAAATGATTTTTTTAAACCGTGTTTAGAACACTGTTCTGCCTATAATAGAGCCGCAGGGTACTTTACTAGTAGCGTTTTAAAAACGTGGGCATTGGTTCTTCCAAGTGTATTAAAAAAGGAAGATGTTAATATTTCGCTTGTTGTCGCTCCTGAATTGCCACAAAATGATTTAAATGCATTAAAAGCGGCGTCTACTATACAGAGCGAGAATGAGATCTTACAAGATGTTGCAGACAATATAGTATTAGATGCAATAGAGTACTCTGGTCATACAGACGATCAAAAATTACAGTTAAAATTATTTACTTCTATGATTGTAAGCGGTAGATTGATACTTAAATTTGCATTTCCAGAACATGTTTCTAATCCTGGAATGTATCATGAAAAGATAGGAGTGTTTGAGTTTCCATGGGGAGATAAAATTGCGTTTACTGGGTCTGCAAATGAAACAGGATCTGGATACCAGTCTAACTTTGAATCCATTCAAGTTTTTCGTAGTTGGATAGATAGTGATAAGGATAGAGTTGAAAATATTGAGTCGGAGTTTATCTCAACATGGGGTGATAGTACCGACGGTTTAAGAGTGCTTTCAATGTCTAACGATGTTCTTAAGAAAGTGAAGGCTTATTCGTACTCAAAAAAGAAAAAGAAAATTTCAAAGGAAATTAACAAATGGCGTCATCAAGACGAGGCTGTTGAAGGTTTTTTAAAAAACCCTCATGGAATATTGGAGATGGCTACTGGTACGGGAAAAACAAGAACCTCTTTAAAAATACTTTCCAGTCTTATTGATATGAATAAGTTGAGAGCTGTAATTATCTGCACAGAAGGCAGCGACTTGCTTAACCAATGGTACGCTGAGGTTTTGGAGTGGGTTGCTGATCAGAAAGATACGTTTGCTGTTCTGTGTCATTATGAAAAAATGCACCAAGGAGGATCTTTCTCAATAGATCCCAAGAATAAAATTCTAATTGTATCTCGCAAACAACTGGATAAGGTTTTCCGACAATTGTCAAAGAATGACAGATCCGAGATTGCTATTATTCATGATGAAGTTCACAAATTAGGATCTCCTTCCCATTTAAAAAAACTCAAAGGAGAGCATAAATATTTTGACTATACATTAGGGTTGAGTGCAACTCCAGATAGGAAATATGATAAAGAAGGCACCAAATTTATCATAGATGAACTTGGGTCTTTCAAATTTGAATTTGATATTAAAAAAGCTATTAAAAGAGGGATTTTATGTGAATTTGATTACATCCCTCTTCCTTATCAATTGACTGAAGGAGACCGCGAGAGAAGGAAAAATGTATGGAAAATGGTTGGCGCCAGGAAAAAAGAGGGCAGCCCAATGAGTGACAAAGAAATTCAAATAAAATTATCAAAGGTTTACAAATTAGCCGAACAAAAACCAAGCATTTTTGAATTATATTTTCAGAAAAATCCTAAAGTAATTAGTAACACCATTATATTTGTTGAGACAATGGAGTTTGGAGAAAGATTGCTCAGCAAAATTCATAATGCAGCAATTAGATACAGAACGTACTATCAAGATGATGATAAAATTAATTTAGTTAAATTTTCTAATGGTGAAATTGATTGTTTGATTACTTGTCATAAATTATCTGAAGGTATAGATATAAAGAGATTAGAGAATGTTGTACTATTCTCATCAGCGACAGCAAGACTGGAAACAATACAAAGAATTGGTAGGTGTTTGCGAATTGACCCTAACAACCCAAAGAAACGAGCACTGGTTATTGATTTTGTTGTAGACGAAGAAAAAGATACTGCAGATTCCAAGAGGGCTGAATGGTTAAAAGAGTTGTCATGCATAAAGACGGAGGAGTTATAGATATGGCTTTAGATAGTGAAGTAAAAGACGCAATTAAGAAGGCTGTAGTTCAGCAAAATCAGGATAAAAGTCTAGAAAGAAGACTAATCTCATGGTTGGATGATCTGAGCAATGGTGAAATAGATAAACGGGATGACAGTGAACATTTAAATTCAGCAATAAGAGCTACTATTATTGATGAATAAGCAAGGTATTTAATGAATTTAAAAATTATTAGTTGG
This sequence comes from Flavobacteriales bacterium, assembly GCA_012960835.1. Taxonomy (GTDB): domain Bacteria; phylum Bacteroidota; class Bacteroidia; order Flavobacteriales; family BACL11; genus DUAL01. The sequence goes on from DUAL01000108.1 coordinate 3,265, forward strand.
GAAAGCAAGGGGTTAAGGTCGCCAGATATGTGCGTTAAGCTGGATGTGAATGGCCTAAAAAAAATTACTTTAGTGCAGATGCCTAATGGAACAGGGAAAACAACAACTCTAGAAATGATACAAGCGGCAATGACTGGCGAAGCACGTTGGTGGAGTTCAGAAAAAGTTATGGATTATAGGCCAACAAATGCTAGCTTTGATTCTGCTACATTTAAACTAGAACTGTTAATTGATAAATCGCCTTTGACTTTTGAGCTAATATTAGATTTTGACACTAAGAAAGTATTTTATAAAACAATATCTCCAGAAATAGGGGGCATTGTTGATGATTGGAGTCCTCCAACCCATGTTCGTCGTTTTTTAAATAAGTCATTCGTAGGCTTGTTTATATTTGATGGAGAGCTTGCAGAGAGGTTGTTAAAATCTGATACGCAGCATGCGGAAGCTGAAAATGCAATTGATGCGCTATGTCAGTTGTATTTGTTTGATGACTGTAATAAAAAGTTAGATGAATTTTGGAATGACGCAACAAGAGCTACGGGGCCGACTACTGGACAAGGTCTGTCAATATGGAGGAGAAAAGAAGTAGATCTTAAAAATAGAAAAGATGAACTTTTTAAATTAAAAGATGGGCTAGAAAAAAAATCTATTTTACTTAAAAAAGAAATAGAAGAACTAACAGGCTCGATAACCGAAAGGCTTGCGTCTGAAGGGGGAAGAAAGAATGAATGGGTTAAGGCTAAAGATGAAGAAAGTACTTTAATTTCAAATGTTGATACGGTTGGAAGTGAATTTATGGAAATTATGAGAAAGCCATATTTATTAAATAGTTGCTTTAGTGATGCATTGATTAATCTTAAAGACAAGATGGACAAACATCAATTGCCTAGAAAAACATCTTCCCAATTTTTTATGGAGCTTATTGAAGATCCAGAATGCATATGTGGAAGGCCTATGAATGCTGAAGCAAAATCAACAATTTTGAAAAATTCCAATAAGTACCTAGGCGAAGATATTACGGGAACTTTAAATGCACTCAAAGATGATATTGTGAAATATGTAACTAATGCAGATAAAAATCTTTTTACTCTTAAAAAAGAAGAGTTAAAAGGTGAGGTTAATAAGGCTTTTTTAGCTACCACAAGTCGTCAAATTTTAGAAAATCAATTTTTAGAAAGTGGTGGAAAAGCATTGCAAGATGATCAAATAAAACTTACAAAATTAGAGGCTAAGGATTTTGAAATAGATGAAAGCTTAGAAGATATAAATGAGCCTGATGATGGAGATGATAATCTAGATAGTCTTTCTTTAGCCTCTATAACACGTCAATATAATAAAGCAAAAAATAAAGCAAATGAAATTTCTGACACTGTTAATTTACATAAGCAAGTTGAGATAATTCAAGATGTTCTTAATTCAGCAAAGAAGATATCTAGAGATTTAATCAGAGATGAGTTAACCATTGAATGCAATGAGAAAATACAACAGGTTTTAAAGCGTAATCCTGTTAGAATTTCAAGGATTGGAAGGTCTCTTGAGCTTGAAGGGCAGCGTGGCGCAAGCGCTGGACAGACGCTGGCAATTGGTTACACTTTTTTAGCTAGTTTATTACATAAAGGGCAAAATGAATTTCCATTGGTGGTTGATAGTCCTGCAGGGCCTATTGATCCAACAGTTAGAAAAGAGGTTGCTGAGATGATTCCGGATTTATGTGATCAATTTTTGGCATTTACAACAGCATCTGAGAAGTTAAAGTTTGTTAAGCCGTTGGCTAGAGCGTGTAATAATGATATTACTTATCTAACTCTTTTTAGAAAAACAGATGGCTCGAAGGATTTGATGCAAGATCTTCCTAAACAGGGTGTTATTGAAACAGATTCGGGTGTATTAGTATCCGGTAAAGAATATTTTGAATTGTTTGATAGTGAAGATGAATAGCATATAAGGGTGTAACTATGGGATTTAAAATGAGAAGGGAGGTTTTTGATTGGTTTAGGTATGTTGATGGAAAAAAACCATTAAAGACAAAATTTGATATTTATTATATGTGCTTTCTTTTAGGGGTTTCTGCAGGAAGGTTTTCAACCGCAGCTAACTCAAAAGAATTTATTGATTATTTTGTGCCTGAATATCAATCATCGCAAAGAACTATTATTGGGCTGCTATTGTATGCTGAATTGAATCATTTAGGTGTTGATTTATCTGAGAATACTGAAGTAAAGATACAAATAGAGCGTTTGGTTGATTCTTCTGACTCTATGCTAACTGACGATGGTTTTGAGAAAATGAATGCATATGCCAATGAAGGATTTAATATTATTTTTAATAAGGTTGTTGACAAGCCACGTGATTCGATTGAATTTCTTCAGTTATATTCTCATGTAATTGAAGGTCAGATAAAAGACAGTAGTTTATGGAGTGGTTATTAAAAATGGAAGTTAAATTTAACTTCCATAGATAATTTTTTAATATATAATCAACGTAAATTAATAACTTAGTTTGTTGAATTATGTCAGATTTTTTCCATTCTTTTAACGCTGTACGCGGTATCCAGGCTGGACGACCATGCTACATAGCAATGTGCCCAATGCGTATTATTCCTAAGATCTTTGTATTTGATGAAGAAGAAGTTCCTGCGGAATTAAGAGCTCAAAGAAAATTAAATAAAGGTCGAATTCCTGAAATGACCAATTATTTAATT
>DUAL01000109.1 GCA_012960835.1 Flavobacteriales bacterium
AATGCTTTGGATTTTTTATTTAATGCTGCTGTTTGCTTAAGAGATAATTTACCACTAAGATCAATAGGATTAGATTTACAGAAACCCAAAATACTATTGACTTTATTAATTTCTTTATCAATAGGCGCTGCTGTGATTACCACTTTGATTTTTAACTTTAACTCACAATAATCAATAATTTGCGCCATTAATTGATCCGATAGGCACTTAAATAACCATCTTGAAACCGGATGAATATGGATGAATTGATCAATATTTGATAACTTACTCTCAAAAATCTCTTTGTCAACTTTATCCCAATATATCTTTACCTTTTTATGTTTAATTGGAATATTTAAAACTCTTAATGGATCAAGATTAGTTTCTATTGTATGCCTTTTACCTTGCTTAGGCATATGGTGTGTAAAGGCATTTTTGAATATTTTATTTTGATTATGATATCCAATTCTAACAGGGGCTTTGGACAATAAAGCAATTTGTGCGCCACGATCTCCCTCTGTTAGATTAATGACCAGATCGTATTTTTCTTTTCTAAAATCCCAAAGAAAGTTAAACTCATTCCATATTTTATTAAATACAGTTAAGTGCTTAATTCTTTCCCTATCATAAACAATTACCTTATTGATATTCGGATTATCTTCTACCATTGCCTCAGTACCTTTATTAATAGCAATGTCAATTTTGGAATTTGTATAATAAAGCTTTAAATTACTTAGTAGTGGCGATACCAATAAAACATCGCCAATATTCCTAAATTTAAGGACTAAGATTTTCATGAAATGAATTGCACGAATCTATCAGCTCTAGATTTCCACGTATAACCCTTTGCAAAGTCTTTAACTATTTGAGCATTGAAACTTTTATCATCCAATGCCTTAATTATCTCTTTAGCAAAAGATTCTGGATTTTCAGGAGTAGCGTAATAAACTAAAGATTGATTAACATTGCTTTCAATGGAAGGCAACCTTGAAACTACAACCTTTAAGCCTGAACCTAAATACTCATAAAGTTTAAGAGGTGATGTAAATAATAGCCCATCTG
>DUAL01000110.1 GCA_012960835.1 Flavobacteriales bacterium
AACAATTATTAATCGCTGCAGTTGCAGCTACTATGACTTCAGTTGCTATGGCTGATATTTCTATCTCAGGTGCTGCTAAAGTTAACTACACACATGTTGATAACGATGGTACAGTAAATGACTCAGATACTTTTAAGCAAGAAATGGATCTTAAGATTGCTGGTAAATCTGGCGATACTTCAGTTACTATTAACTTCGGTGGTATGGATAACTCAGGTTCGGGTTCTGTTGCTACATTTAACATGGAAGACTCATATGTTTCAACTTCAATCGAAGGTGTTAACCTTAAAGTTGGTCAGTGGGATAACGGTAATAACGCACTTAGAGCTTCAACACGTCGTGGTGGTAAGTTATCTGCTTCAACCACAGTTTCAGGTGTAACTTTAACTTATGATGCAGCTAATGAAACTGATGATACTATGAAGATTTCTGGCGATGTTGCTGGTGTTGCTCTTTCTTTTAAAGACGTTAAAACTGGTGAAGATATCTCTGTATCAACTACACTTTCTGGTGTTAAAGTTTCTTACTTAGCATTGAACCGTGACACTGCTGACACTGATCGTTCAGTATTTGAAGTATCTGGTTCATTTTCTGGTGTTGATGTGAAGTATGCTTCAGCTGAAGCTGATACTGGTGTAACTCTTTCTGGTGATACTTGGATGGGTGATTATGAAAACAGTGCTTATACTGACGATACTTCTGACTCAGCAGTTTCTGCATATGACTTATCAAGAGGTCAAGATGTTTCTGCACTTAGCTTAAAGACTTCTATGGCTGGTAACACAGTTGAGTTCCGTAACATTTCAATCTCTGATGTAACTGGTGATGATACAACTATCAATAAGTTTATCGTAACTCGTGCATTAGCTAATGGCACTACTTTTGAAGCTATATATGCTGATATAAATGATGACGGTGCTGCTACTGACAACAATTCTTTAGATCTTGAGCTAGCTGTTAAATTCTAAATCTTATTTAGAAAACAGTTAACTTAACTCTAAGTTAAGTACTTGAAACCCTCAACTTCGGTTGGGGGTTTTT
>DUAL01000111.1 GCA_012960835.1 Flavobacteriales bacterium
TGCTCCTTACCACGATAATCATATTTTTTTGCGGCTAAACTGATTTCAGGATATCCGTCTTGGTGACGGGACTCATACTCCCATGTGATGATGAAGCCGCCGCTATCTAAACCTTTTATTATTGGATTCGCTTGACGATGAGTTCCACACTTAACCAATAATCTTTTGGTTCTTGGCTTAAATTTATTATTCAAAACCTGATAATAGATTGATCGCTTGGCTAAATTAGTTTCTTCAACCCAGACCAATACATAACCACCACTTTTTAAGGGTGCAAATACTGGCGTAGTATTCGGAAAATTAGAATTTAAATCAACTTTGAAACTGGACTCACTTCCAAACCCATCATACTTTTTTCCATATAAATTCACTACATCCTGACCATATTCTGGTTTCGTCCAAATAACCAAAAAACCTCCTCCAGTTACATCAGTTACATAAAGGCGACCCCTATCTCCATCGAAAGAGCTTGGCTGATGCATATCGATAGAGCGATCTTTTCGCTTTTCTTTTCTGAAAAAATTCCACATACTTTACTTCTATATATTTTTTATTAAAAATTAATGCCTATATAATCAAGGTTTCAAAAAAATCTTTAAAATTGGTGAATTATATTCATAGGTAATTGTATCTTGACTGAACTTACTTGGCATTTCCTCAACATGGTTGATATGTTGCATTAATTTCCCGGTTTGAGTCTCTACATCACTTTTAGCCGCGGCTTCTATTATCAAATTCACCCCGGTCATTGATATTTTTAAATCTTCCTCTTTTAAGCCTGGTATTATGAATTCAACTTCATATTGATTGGTATCTTTATTATATCTTTTTTTTGATAGCTCGAACTTCACCAGCAACCAATCTGACATAAAATCAATTTCTTCGCCGAACTCATAAAACTTCTCGGATACGTCTTTTTGAAAAATAATTTGTGGGTCTTCACCAGTACCTAAATAATCCGGGTTTGGATTTCCGCTGAAAATTGTCGGTAGGGCGTTACTGGTGAGGCTAATGGTTGTTATGATTATTGCGGTAATTATT
>DUAL01000112.1 GCA_012960835.1 Flavobacteriales bacterium
ATTCCAATAGATGCCTGTATATCGGTAGTGTTATATTTATATCCCAAATCTACTACTTCGTAATACCAATCGTTATTCTGGCCATATCTTTCCCATGCGTCACCTGAAATCCCATGTAATCTTTGAATTTTTATTTTTTCAGCAATCTTTGAGTTATTTGTTGTAACCATTCCCCCCTCACCAGTTGTAAGAGTTTTTGTAGCATAAAAACTAAAACAAACCGCGTCACTTAATGTACCAATTTTTTTATTTTTATATGAGGATGGTAAGGCATGAGCTGCATCTTCGATAATTTTGAGATTAAAATGATTTGCAATTTTTTTTATTTCATCCATATCACATGGATTTCCACCAAAATGGACTGGAATGATAGCTTTGGTACGAGGGGTTATCAATTGTTCAATTAAGTTTATATCTATATTATGATAATTTTCTTCAACATCACAAAGAATTGGTTTAGCACCCGAATAGACCACTGCTTCAGCTGTAGCTATAAAAGTGTTTGTGGGAATAATAACTTCGTCACCATTTCCAACGCCAACTGCATTTAATGCCAAATGTAATGCAGATGTAGCTGAATTAACACTAATAGCATATTGGCTTCCAATATTTTCCTTAAACTTATTTTCAAATTGAATAGTTTTGGGACCCATTGTTAACCATCCAGATTGCATTGTTTCAATTACACTATCTACTTCCAGATTAGCAGTATATTTATCCGTAATATTTTTAGTAAATGTTATTTTTCTCTCTTCATATTTTATAGTTAAGGAATCGATAGCAGTAGCTAATTGCTGATTGCTTAGCATAGCATAATGTCCTTTGTACAAAGCTTCACTATTATTTATTGTGCTAAAACTAGATAAGTCAAAACGGATTAAATCTTCTTTGAAATGCGTGGTACGGTAGGGGTTTTCTTTCTTTCTTTTATTTTCAGCAATATCAATGTAAGAATGACCATTGTACAATATGAGTTCTAAATACTTTTCATCTTTTGTCAATTGCATAATTCCGCTTTCGGAAATAATAACTTTATCATTT
>DUAL01000113.1:0-499 GCA_012960835.1 Flavobacteriales bacterium
TCCAATGGTAATAGCCGTAAAAAGCCATAAATAAATAGAAAACTTGCAGTCCTGTTTCTGGGTAGAGTTGAGCAAAAAAACAAATATAAATATAAAGAATAACACTAATTGCAGCAGCTCCCCAACACCAAATACTCTCTTTGGCCGCCAGTATTACATAAAGAATGGAAAAAAACACAGCAACACATTCAATTCCACTCCAATTGAAATCTAAGATATAAAGAGCTATTTCATCCATAAACTATCCCTTATTTAGCAACTATGGATAGCATCAGCAATTTCGGAAATTAAATTCACTTCTTTTTCAATGGCATTACCAACTACTATTATATCGGCACCTGCTTTGCAATTTACTATTGCTTTTTTACCATCACTTATCCCACCCCCAACAATTAAAGGAGTATCAACTGATTTGCTAACTGCTGCAATCATTGCTTCAGAGATTGGGTTCTTAGCTCCACTTCCTCCATCCATAAAAATGAGTTTTAATCCTAGCATT
>DUAL01000113.1:552-1040 GCA_012960835.1 Flavobacteriales bacterium
GCATTTTTTTCTGCAGGAATTGGAGTAGTATTGCTCATATAAGAAACGGTAGTTGGTTTTCCACTATCAATTAGCATATAACCGGTTGGCAAAACTTCCAATGAGGATTGCTTTAAAATAGGAGCGGTTATTACTTGTTTCCCAATAAGCATTTCAGCATTTCTGCCTGAGATTAATGAAAGAAATAGAATTCCATCTGCTTTATCATTTACTTGCATGGCATTTCCAGGGAAAAGAACGATTGGAATATCAGTATGTTCTTTTAATGTTGAAAGGCAAGAATCTAAACTATCATTTGTAAGTAAGCTTCCACCTACAAAAAAGAAATCTGCTTTTGCAGATTTTGCTTTTTCAATAATGCTGATTAGTTCGTTTTTATCTTGTTTGTCAGGATCTACTAAAATGGAGAATAGTTTCTTTCCTTTCTTTTTGTTTTCTAATATGTAATTGTAAATATTCATAATTGTATTTCTACCTGCAAACATACG
>DUAL01000114.1 GCA_012960835.1 Flavobacteriales bacterium
TATGTTTTACACTTTTAAAATCACCACTATAAATACGCAAAAACCCCTGTTGCATTAACTTCTGTAAGGCTTTATTATCGCTCTTAATTTCATAGGAAAACCTGTGAAATCTCATAGAAAAAGGAGCGAAGATGCCGAACAAAATTATCAAATTAGATAGCGTTAAAGAAATGACTACGTTTAGCGGGTCAACAATTTACCGTTTAATATCCCAAGGAAAATTTCCTAAACAAGTCAAACTTGCCGAGCGTTCTTGCGGATGGGTGGAATCTGAGATTGACGAGTATTTGCGTAAGCGTATTAATAATCGTTAATAGCGCTACTTATTATGGGTAGAAGTAAACATAAAAACAAAGGTAGATTTTCAGGAATCCCTAATCCTGTTGTTGATAGTGATGCGTATAAATCACTAGGCGGAAACTCGGCAAAACTATTAACTATCCTTGGTCGACAATTTAACTTTTATAACAATGGAAATCTACTGATAACACAATCAAAAATTGGAGACTGGATAACTAAAAACACCATGTACAGTGCAAGGGATGAGTTGTACAAGAAAGGGTTTATCGTAATAAATGCATATGGCGGGAGAAGTTATGATGGAAGGAAACTTCCTAGTCTGTATGGACTGACTTACTACTCAATGCATGAACTACCCGATGTCAATAATGAGATTAGATTTGCACATTATAGGCCAAGTCCATTGCCGCTAAATTATTGGAAAAATGGAAAAAATCCTGACTTCAAAACTAAATTAGAAAGAGATATTCAATTCAAAAAAGACATTAAAAAAATTAAAAAAACCAATCATGATTATTAAACCTATGTGTCTAATAATAGGGTCGATTTATAAACCATGACTGCGCAATGATTAAGCAGATTTAGTAACAATAGGTACGTTTATTAAACCTATTTGAATGATTCCCTAGTTTAATAATTAAACACCTTTATATATAGCCATACATACATGATATTAAAAGTAGAATTACACAAAGCCTTGTTCGGCAAAGACAAGATTAAACCCAACAAGTGGGAGCAA
>DUAL01000115.1 GCA_012960835.1 Flavobacteriales bacterium
TTCAGGCTCAGGTTCCGGTTCAGGTTCAGGCTCAGGTTCTGGTTCTGGTTCAGGCTCTGGTTCAGGCTCAGGTTCCGGTTCTGGTTCTGGTTCAGGCTCTGGTTCTGGTTCAGGCTCAGGTTCTGGTTCTGGTTCAGGCTCAGGTTCTGGCTCTGGCTCAGGTTCTGGTTCAGGCTCAGGTTCCGGTTCTGGTTCTGGTTCAGGCTCAGGTTCCGGTTCAGGTTCAGGCTCAGGTTCTGGTTCTGGTTCCGGTTCTGGCTCAGGTTCCGGTTCAGGCTCAGGTTCCGGTTCTGGTTCTGGCTCAGGTTCCGGTTCAGGTTCAGGCTCAGGTTCTGGTTCTGGTTCAGGCTCCGGTTCCGGTTCTGGTTCTGGTTCCGGTTCTGGTTCAGGCTCAGGTTCTGGTTCTGGAACTGTTTTTATAATTTCTTTTTCAACTAACTCTTTTTCTTTTTTATCTTCTTTCTTTTTAAATAATTTCTTAATCTTATCAAATATGCCCATAATTTAGTGTGTTTAGTAAATAAAAAAAGCTTCTTCCAAAAATAGAAAGAAGCTTTTATAATAACCTAAAAAATTGTTATTTTTTAGCTAAGTAGTCGTTTACCTTTTCTTTGGGTAGTATTTCAGATTTGAATGAATAAAAACCTTTATCATTCTTTACCATTTTTATCGCTTTTGTAAAAGCTTTTGCTCCTTTTTTCTGCAGGGATGCTACTGTTTTCTTTGCCATTTTCTTTTATTTTATTTCTTTATGAACAGTCATTTTCTTCAAAATCGGATTAAATTTTTTCAATTCCATTCTATCCGGACTGTTCTTTTTATTCTTAGTGGTTATGTAACGAGAAGTTCCTGGCTTACCACTTGCCTTATGCTCGGTACATTCTAATATTACTTGCACTCTGTTTCCTTTTTTTGCCATTTTCTATTAAAATTTATTGGATTGCGAAAATAAGTAAAATATCCGAACGACAAATACTATTTTACTTTTTTAACATCTATTAAAAATAGCTCTTCTATTATACGGAAATCATGCGTGTCAAATTTCCCTAAACCTTCCTCTTTCCAATCATTGTTTGGGTAAATCCAAAAATTATCCTTTCCAGTATTTATCAAAATAGGCATATCAAAACCCTCAATCGCTTCCCACCTGTACATCAATGTTATATCTCTACCGTATTTTATTAATTTGTACTCCAACTCAGGAATAGCCACATGTTTTAAATACTGATTGAAGAAAACTGTAAAGTCCTTCCCACTTTTGGTATTGATATAGCCCAAAATATCTTGCCCATCAATAGTTTGAAATTTGAAATCATTAGCAATTCCCATCAATATTTCAAACCACAATTTATCATCTTCAATTAAAGTTCTGAGCGTATGAAGCATAAGGGATGATTTTTGGTACATATCACCACTTCCTTCTTTATTGACATGATAAGGCCCAATGATTGGTTTATCATTTCTTATTCTGCTTTTCTGGTTATTTACATACTTTAACATGCTTTCATATCCGTGCATACATTCTACATAAAGCACTTCTGAATAAGTGCAAAATCCTTCTTGCACCCACATATCTGCAATATCATTGGTAGTAATGGAATTACCCCACCATTCGTGCCCACTTTCGTGAATGATAATATAGTCAAATTCGAGCCCAGCAATAAAGTTTGTACTTCCATGATACCCTGATAAATAATCATTTCCATAGGCAATTGCTGACTGATGCTCCATTCCTAAATAGGAAGTTTCTACAAGTGCATATCCATCCTCCCAAAAAGGATATTTGCCAAAATAATTTTCAAAACACTTCATCATTGGTTTTACTTGCTGAAAATGCTTTTTTGCTTTTTCCTCATTATAACTGAGTACATAATAACTTAAATCTAAACTATCTTTTCCGCTAATATACACATCAGAAAAATGGATATAATCCCCAATATTTAGTGTGACATTATAATTATTGATTGGATAAGAAACAAACCACTCAGAACAATTTAATGAATCCTGAAGATGATTGTTCCAAATTATTTTCTCACTTCTTAGGTTTCCATTGCAAATTATTTTCAAAGGTTTTTTGGCAGAAACAGTAATCCTCATACTATCTGGCTCGTCTGATTGATGATCTTTATTTGGCCACCAAACACTTGCACCCAATCCCTGACAAGAAACTCCAATCCATGGATTATCATTTTTGTCTGTTTTCCAAGAAAAACCACCATCCCAAGGGGGGTTAATAGCTTCCCTTGGATATCCACCATACCAAACTTTTATTTTGGCCTGTTCTCCTTTTTTTATGGTTCTAGGAAAATAAACATAGACCGCATCAAACTCTCGATTAAACTCTAATCTTTCTCCTTCAAATTCAATCAGCATTACATCCATATTGCTAGCCATGTCAATTTGAAAGTGATTAAAATCAGTGGTCGCTTCAAAATGGATTTCATTATAAGAGCGCTCAATGGATTTTTCTGGAATATCAATTATTATAAACAAATCATAAAAAGTAACATCATAGCAAGTGCGGATGGTTGTTAAGTTACCCCTTAAACTATCCTTTCGGCTAAATGGTTGAGAAATTGCAGAAAGTACAGCACAAAAGGTTACAACAAAAAGTATTAACTTCCTCATTTGAAAAGTTTAATTTGCAAAGGTACTACTACTTAGAAAGTGTAATATGACAAGTAGAATTAAATGAAACTGGAGGAATACCAGGAATTAAATCAATCTCTCCTGAAAATGTTAAATCCATATATCCAGAATTTTCTGATTCTATTTTTCCTGATCCAGAAATTTGAACAGGAATTGGGATTCCTAAACCAAGATCTATCGAAACAGTTTGCTCAGCAACGGTTATATTGCCAGAATTATCGATTTCTCCAGAGATTTGCGCTCCATTAATATCTATAAACAATGAACCATTCCCTGCACCTTGTACATCAATAGATTCTGGTAATATGGTATCTAGTGAAATTGGACCAATAATAGGGAGATTGATATCTTCACAATTCGGTGTAATATTCCATGTACCTTGAGCTATATCGTAGGCATAAACACAACTACCATCATCAGATGTTGCATTAACATTGTAATTCATAGCGGAAGAATCAGTACACCCTTCTATAGTACAAGTATTATCATCAATAGTTGCTAAAGGATTGTAATTTGTTGCTGTACTATCCATGCAGCCATACACTGTGTCTATTATTCCTCCATCTTTAGTACAGGAGGAAATGATAAAAACAAATGAGACGATTAATGCAGTTAAAATTTTTGAATAAGTATTCATTTTGTTTGGTTTATAAGTTATTAAATAAAAAAGTTGCTATCAAAGATAACAACTTTTTCTAATTAAATATTTTTTTAATACACTATTATATTAGTGTGTTACCATTTGCTTTAGCTTCAGTTAAAACAGCCGAAATCCCTTTTTTATTGATTGTTCTAAGCGCATTAGCAGATACTTTTAGGGTAATCCATTTATCTTCTTCCGGAATGTAAAACTTCTTTGTTTGAAGATTTGGATAAAACTTTCTTTTGGTTCTGTTTTTGGCATGGGAGACATTGTTTCCTGCCATTACTTTTTTACCTGTTATTTGACAAACTCTTGACATTTCTATTGATTTTTGGGCTGCAAATATAGTTAGTTTTACGCTTAATGAAAAAGTTTTTTAGTTTTTTATTTTTCCCAATAAAAGTGCTAACGCTTTAGTAACTGTTTGTTTTATTATTTTCTGCCTTTTGCCTTCAAAAAAATATTCATTTACTACTGTTTTTTTGGAGCTTGCTATAGCAATAAAAACTTGCCCCACTTTTTCTCCTTTTGGGCCAGCATATCCTGTTGTAGAAATAGCAAAATTGGTTTGCAACTTATTTTTAATACCTTCTGCCATTTTACCAGCAACTTTTTCACTTACAGCAGAACCCTTTTCAATATCGGTAGAACTGACACCTAATTGATTTATTTTTACTTCATTGGAATAAGCAATAATACCACCTTTAAAATAATCGGAACTGCTAGCAACAGAAGTGATAATAGAAGAAATCTTTCCTCCTGTACAACTTTCAGCAGTCGATAGGGTTTTATTCTGAGCTTTTAGAATTTCGCCAATCTCTTGAACAATTGACTGGTTTTTATCTAAAAGTGTCATCTAATTATTTTTCCTATTAATAAGTGAAAGGAGAGGGGACATCTTCTCTTTCGTGAGGTTTTATACTCATTACAGGAATATCAGATTGATAGATAATCTTTCTGGCTACTGTTCCTAATTTATTAGAGAAAACATCTTCTTGCCTTGTCATAATTAAAATCAAATCCGATTCAAATTTTTTCTCATAATCTAAAATGCAACTGACCAAACCTTTTCCTTTTTCTCCTTCCAAAAGTTCAGAAGAACATTCTATATTAGCATCTGAAATAAACTTTTTTACTTGATTTAAATTACGAACTAATTTATCTTTTATTTCTTGCCTATCCTTTAATAATACGGAAACCACACGGATAGTAGCACCCCAATAGCGGGCATACTCAATGGCTAAAGTTACTTTTTCTTTGGTTCGATTTTCCAAATCGAGCGGCAGAATAATATTCTCACAACCATTTTTATGCTGTTTTCCTTTTATAGTAATAACCGGGCAATGCGCTAAACGAACAACTCTTTCTGCATTGGAACCAATTACTTTTTTCACCACTCCTTTTGGAGTTCCGTTTGTTCCCATTACAATTAAATCGGCATTTACCATTTCAGCTACTTCAATTATTTTTTCATAAACCCGACCTTTTGCCACCATGGTTTCCACATGAATATCATATTTTTCAGCATATTCCTTTCCAACTTCTACTAATTTATCATTTACCTTTTGCTGCAATTCATGCGTTCTGTCGTCTAAAAAGAGGGATTCTATCCTATTTGGCTCTTCAATTACTGATAGTAGAATGATTTCTGATTTCTTAATTTTCGCCAAATTAAAGGCCTGCCCTAGAGCAATCATAGATTGATCAGAAAATCCTATAGGAATTAAAATTCTACTAGTTACTATTGACATAATTTCTTATTTTTGATTTTGCAAATTTACTACATTATTTATGAAAGCAATAAAAGATACAGAATTAATACTTACTCCTGAAAATAAGGTTTATCACCTTAATATTTCTAAAAATGATATAGCTGACAACATTATTATTGTTGGTGATAGCGCAAGGGTGACGCAAGTTTCAAAACATTTTAGCAAAGTGGATTGTATAATTGAGAACAGAGAGTTTGTAACTCATACCGGAAAGTATAATGGTAAAAGAATTTCTGTACTTTCCACTGGAATAGGCACAGATAATATTGATATTGTTCTGAATGAATTGGATGCTGCTAAAAATATTGATTTAGAAACAAGAACGATTAATACGAATAAAAAATTACTAAATATTATTCGTCTTGGTACTTCTGGCGCCTTACAAAAGGACATAGAAGTGGATAGTTTTATAATGGCAACTCATGGGCTTGGATTTGATGGCTTAGCTCATTTTTATAAATCTGAAAACATTATTGACATAAAGATGTCAGAAGCATTTGCAAAACACAGCAATTGGCCAAAAAATTTGGCGAATCCTTATATAGTTGGTGCGAGTGAAAAATTATTATCAAAATTCTCAGAATTCAAAAAAGGGATTACGGCAACTGCCTCTGGGTTTTACGCCCCACAAGGTAGAGAGCTTAGAATAAAGCCTACCATTGAAGACTTACATCAAAAGATGAATACTTTTCAGTTTGAAGGAAATAGAATAACTAATTTTGAAATGGAAACCTCAGCTCTTTATTTTTTAGGAAAAGCTCTTGGACACAACACCCTTACCATTTGTGCGATTATTGGCAACAGAATTACCCAAAAACAAAGCAAAGATTACAAAAAAACGGTGGATAAATTAATTCTT
>DUAL01000116.1:0-820 GCA_012960835.1 Flavobacteriales bacterium
GAAAGCAGAAGAAACTGCAACTGAAGAAGTAGCAGAAGAAGCTACTGAGGAGGCTATTGAGGAAACGAAAGCAGAAGAAACTGCAACTGAAGAAGTAGTAGAAGAAGCTACTGAGGAGACTGTTGAGGAAAAAAAGGAAGAAGATTCTGCTGATGAAGAAAAAACGAAAGAAGCTTAAATACAAATAAAATGCAAAAAAAAGATTGCTTCTTAGTAGGAACAGTTTTTAAATTGCACGGATATAAAGGGGATGTCAATATCTATAATGAGGTTGATATCCCTTTTGATTTTAATACGCTTGATTATTTTTTAATTGAGCAAAATAGTGAGCTTATCCCCTTTTTTATTGATAGAGCAAGACCTACTAAACCAAATGTTGTTCTCGTAAAATTTGAAGATGTAAATTCAGAAGAAGAAGCTAAAGAAATACTAAAACGAAAAGTTTTTTTACCAAAAGAATTTTTACCAGAAACAGATGACAAAAGAGTATCTGAAAAACAACTCATTGGTTTTTCGATAGTAGATATGAAAATGGGTGAATTGGGAAAAATTACTTTTATCAACTCACAAACTACACAGCAACTTATTTATGCAAGTAAAGACGGAAAAGAATTCTGCTTTCCTATGCATGATAAATTTGTAAAAGGTATTGATACTAAAGCAAGAATAATGGAAGTCGAAATTCCTGAAGAGTTTCTTAATTTAAATTAGTGATCTCATAACAAATAAAATCTGAAAGTTTATTATCAGATTGTACTCTTGGATGCTTAAATTCAGTTAATTTTTCCATTCCAATTTTTTCCATCACTCTTATTGATTT
>DUAL01000116.1:901-5912 GCA_012960835.1 Flavobacteriales bacterium
CCAGTACTTCTTATTTAATCTCCATCCTATATCAACACTAGGAGTAAATTGAGATTCATAAGTCTGATAACAGAGCCCAATAAATCCAATAAAACTCTCATCTTTTAGTTGATCAACAGCAAAGTAGCAGTACCCTTTTTCAATATACATTAATTTCATACGATCAATAAATTCTACTGTTTGAATTTTTGTAGCAGTTGCTGGGAAAAATTCCATTACATCTGGATCAGAACTTATATCTATCATTTTAGCAATATCAGAATCTATCCAATTTCTAAAACCTAATCTTTCAGATGTAAATAAATACTTATCAGACATTAGAGTTTCTCCTCAATAAAATTAATTCCATTTTCTGCTAATTCTTTTAAAACAGGAATATAGATGTCCTTAGTTGTTGGGATCTTTACTCCAGTTGATTTTATCTCTCCACTTAAAATTAACTTAGTAGCAATAGCAACAGGTAGTCCGACAGTCTTTGCCATAGCCGTATATCTTGAATCATCCCCAAAAACTAAAAGGGAAGAATTAAGTTTCTTTTGCTCGCCATTTTGCACATATTCAAACTGATGTTGCATCACTATCAAGTCCTTATCCTCAGCACCTAATGTCCATTTTTCTTCACATATTTTTTGAAAAATTTGAGCAGGTGTTGCATCTTTCATGCCAATATTAGTATCGCTAAAAACACCCAACCATTGTGCTTTTTTAAACTCATCCGAATCAATTGAAATATTTAAATAATCACAAAACTTCTTCTCAACAGACATTTTATTATTAAATGGAAAAAACAAATTAATAAATTCTCTATAAGTCATATTCTCCGCATTTTCCACTTTATAAGTATCATCCGTCATCCCTAATTGAACAAACATATTCCATGATTTGCAAAAACCTTTTCTTCTGAGTGTTCCTCTAAAAAGGGTTGGAATATTTTCTAATCCATACGCTTTTCGATAATTTAATGAATCCCTATTTGCATAGCCCTCAAATTCTCCTGCATCTAGTATATTCATCTGTTCGGTGCGCTCAAATAGTTTATGATATGGAATATATTTGTATCTTCCGTGCTTGATGTATTGTGCTGTTCCTTGCCCAGCCAAAACTACATTTCTAGGGTTCCAAGTAAATTTATAATGCCAAGGGTTAGTATCATAATCAGGATGCACTAAGCCGCCACAAAAAGATTTAAAGGAAGTCAGTTCACCCCCATTTTCTTTGATACTATCAATTACTTGCATGGCGGACATATGATCAATTCCAGGATCTAAACCAATTTCATTCAGCAGGATAATTCCAGCATTTTTTGCTTTTTCATCCAAAGCAAAAATTTCTTTTGAGACATAAGATGCTGTAACCAAATTTTTACCCAAACGGATACAAGCTTTTGCCACTGTAATATGCATTCTTGCTGGCAACATGGAGATTACAATATCAGTATTTTCTATTTCAGTTTGTCTTTGTTTATCATCCGTAACATTAAAGAAAATTGCTTTTCCACTACTATGATTTGCAACAGCCACTTTTGCTAATTCTTCTGAAAAATCAGCCACTGTAACTTGCCAATTATTTCCCTCTGCATTATCTAACAAATACTTAATTAAGGTTACTGCTGACCTACCCGATCCTATTACTAATATCTTTTTCATCTTCAATTTAAAAATTCTTGGCTAAAATATTATTTATTTCACAATCTTGATACTATTAATCACATAAAAAAGAATGATTAAAGGTATAGATGAATAGATTTTTTGCTTTAACTTTGCACCCCTAAAATCAAAACGAAAAAACAATTATGACCGAAACAGGCAAGCGAGCAAATAATGCTACCATCTCTGATTTAGGAATAAAAAATGCTACTGCACACTGGAACTTATCCCCAGAAGAATTGGCAAATATTTCAGTTGAAAAAGGACAAGCAACCTTAACCTCAACAGGAGCAATCAACATCAACACAGGCGAGTTTACTGGCCGATCGCCAAAGGATCGATTTATTGTGCGTGATGCCATTACTGAAGAATCAGTATGGTGGGGGAATGTTAACTTATCCTTTGATGAAGATAAATTTGATGCACTGTACCAAAAAGTAGTAACTTATTTAAGCGGAAAAGAACTTTATGTAAGAGATGCTTATGCATGTGCAGAAGAAAAATACAGAATGAATATTCGTGTGGTGACTGAATATGCTTGGAGCAATATGTTTGCTTACAATATGTTCTTACGCCCAACAGATGCTGAAATTGAAAATTTTGATGCAGAATGGACAATCTTGAACGCTCCAGGATTTATGGCAGATGCTGAAGTTGATGGTACTCGTCAGCACAACTTTGTCATCCTTAATTTTACAAAAAAGATTATCTTGATTGGAGGAACAGGTTATACTGGTGAAATCAAAAAAGGAATTTTCTCAGCACTGAATTTTATATTGCCTTTTCAAAAAAATGTATTGGCCATGCATTGCAGTGCGAATACTGGGAAAGAGGGTGATACAGCAGTATTCTTTGGATTATCTGGAACAGGAAAAACCACCCTATCGGCAGACCCAAACAGAAACCTAATTGGTGATGATGAGCATGGTTGGAGTGGAAATACAATTTTTAATTTTGAAGGAGGTTGTTATGCGAAATGTATTGACCTTTCTGCTGAGAAAGAGCCTGATATTTTTGCAGCCGTTAAAACTGGTGCACTTTTAGAAAATATTTCCTTTTTTGAAGGCAGCAATGAGGTAAACTATGAAGATACTTCTATTACTCAAAACACCAGAGTAAGTTACCCTATTGACCATATTGATAATATTGCAAAACCATCACTGGGGAAAAATCCAAGAAATATTTTCTTTTTAACGGCTGATGCATTTGGTGTATTGCCTCCTGTATCCAAGCTAACAGCTGGGCAAGCCATGTATCATTTCATCTCAGGTTATACTGCTAAGGTTGCAGGAACTGAGGCGGGAGTTACTGAGCCACAAACTACTTTCTCTGCTTGTTTTGGCGCTCCATTTATGCCTTTACATCCCACAAAATATGCTGAAATGTTAGGGAAAAAAATGAGAGAACACAATGTTAATGTCTGGTTGATTAACACGGGTTGGTCAGGAGGAGAATATGGTGTTGGTGAGCGTATCTCTTTGAAATACACAAGAGCTATGATTACAGCCATCTTAAATGGAGAGTTGGAAACAGTTGAGTACACAAAGCATGCTGTATTTGGATTGCAAATGCCAACTACATGTCCTAATGTACCTTCAGAGATTTTGAGCCCTAGAAATACTTGGGCTGATAAAAATGTTTATGATAACAAATCCAATGAATTAGCGGATGCATTCAATGCTAATTTTGATCAATTTTCCGGTATTGCAAATGCTGAAATTTTAGATGCAGCACCTAAGGCGACAGTAAGAAATTAGATTTGACTAGTTAGATATTAAGGAAGCTGAGCAAATGCTCGGCTTTTTTTATACTTTTGAAAAATGCAACTATTCTATATAGAACATCCTGAAAATGAAATAATACTGAGTGCTGAAGAAAGTAAGCACGCCACCAAGGTATTGCGTAAAAAGGAAGATGATATTTTAAATTTTACGGATGGAAAAGGAGGTTTTTACAAAGCTGAAATTACTGTGGCTGATAGCAGAAAATGCAGGTTACAGATTGTAAGTAGTGAGCAAAAAGAAAAACAACACAATTATTATTTACATATTGCAATTGCTCCAACAAAAAACATGGATAGGTTTGAGTGGTTTTTGGAAAAAGCAACAGAAATTGGGATTGATGAAATAACTCCTATTATTTGCGAGCACTCTGAACGGAAAATAATAAAAAAAGAAAGATGTAATAGAATATTACTTTCAGCTATGAAACAATCCTTAAAATTCTATTTACCAAAACTAAATGAAGCCATTACTTTAAAAGACTTTTTAAAACAAGATTTTGAAGGCAATAAGTACATTGCGCATTGTGAAGAAGGGAATAAAACAGAACTTAGAGTAGAGAACATAGAACCGAGAACCCTCATACTCATAGGGCCAGAAGGCGACTTCTCTACTAGTGAAATTGAGATTGCTTTACAAAACCAATTTAAAGCCGTAAGTTTGGGAACAAGTAGATTGCGCACAGAAACAGCTGGAATTGTGGCTGTGCATACGATTAATATAAAAGATTAATGAGAACACTTACCATAATATTCCTTTTCTTTCCACTATTTACAATAGGGCAAAACACCTATCAAATTGCTATATTAAAATATAATGGTGGTGGCGATTGGTATGCCAACCCAACTGCCCTACCCAACCTAATTGCATTCAGCAATGAAAATATTGGAACAAATATCAAAAAAGAGCCTGCAACTGTTGAAGTTGGAAGTAGTGATATATTCAACTATCCTTTCCTGCACATGACAGGACATGGGAATGTAGTTTTTAATACTAGTGAAACAGAAAATTTACGCAACTATCTTTTAGGGGGTGGCTTCCTACATATTGATGATAATTACGGAATGGATCCTTTTGTGCGTACAGAAATAAGAAAGGTTTTCCCAGAAACTGACTTAGTAGAACTACCTACAAATCACCCAATATTCCATGGGAAATACGAATTTACAAATGGGCTTCCTAAAATCCATGAACATGATGCGAGTCCATCTCAAGCATTTGGTACTATTATTGATGGAAGATTAGTACTTCTTTACACGCACGAAAGTGATATTGGTGATGGATGGGAAGATGCAGAAATCCATAATGACAGTGAATACATCCGATTAAAAGCCCTTCAAATGGGCGCTAATATACTGGAGTATGTTTTTGAGAATTAAAGTAATTCTGCCTCAACCGATAAGTTTTTCAAGAAAAAAATTGACTTTTCAATATCATTATGAAGCAATCTGTCATTATCTAAAAAGTCAACTTCTTCTCTGTAGATATCCAAAATACCCTCAATAAAATCAGAAGATTTTGCATTCCTAAAAGCAATTGCCTGAGTAGCATTTAAGAGTTCAATCGCTAAAATACGCTCAGTAT
>DUAL01000117.1 GCA_012960835.1 Flavobacteriales bacterium
GCTATGGCTATGCCCCAATTCAAACGCCAGCAATGGAGAATATTGGGACCCTAACAGGTAAATATGGTGATGAAGGTGATCGTTTAATTTTTAAAGTTTTAAACTCTGGAGACTATCTTTCTAAAGCAGATCTTAATGATAGTACTACTTCAAAATCTTTAACAAAACAGATTTCAGAAAAAGCATTACGTTTTGATTTAACAGTTCCTTTTGCTCGTTTTGTAGTACAAAATCGTAATGAAATTACTTTCCCCTTTAAGCGCTATCAAATGCAAAATGTTTGGCGTGCTGATAGACCACAGAAAGGAAGGTATCGTGAGTTTTATCAATGTGATGCTGACGTGATTGGGACTGACTCTTTATTATGTGAAGTTGAGTTAGTTCAACTTTATGATGATGTTTGCTCACAGCTTAAAATACCTAATGTAGACATTTGTATTAATAATCGAAAAGTGTTGAGCGGAATGGTTGAGTTGATGGGCGCAACAGATTTGTTTGAAGATGTTGTAATTACACTTGACAAATTAAGTGCTATAGGCTTAGAGAAAGTTAAAGAGGAATTGCTTACAAAAGGAGTTAAATCTGAATCACTTTCAATTTTAAATACTTTCTTAAACACTAAAAACATTTCTGATTTATCATCACTTTTAGCCCAATCAGAAGTAGGCAATAAAGGATTAGAAGAATTACAATTTGTAATTAATAATATAACAGATTTAGGATTGCAATCAGCTAGTTTAGTTTTTGATATTACCCTAGCAAGAGGTCTTAATTATTATACAGGCTGTATTTTGGAAGTAAAAGCAAATGATGTTAGCATTGGCTCGATAGGTGGTGGTGGAAGGTATGATGATTTGACCTCAATATTCGGTTTAAAGGATGTATCAGGAGTGGGTATCTCTTTTGGAATTGATAGAATCTATATTGTTATGGAAGAACTTGGCTTGTTTCCAACAAATATTGATGTGAGTACGAAAGTAATGTTTGCTAATTTTGGAGAGCAGGAGGCAGCTTTTTGTATGCCACTGTTAAAGCAATTGCGTGCAGTTGGGATTAGTTCAGAATTATATCCTAAGAAAGCAAAAATGAAAAAGCAAATGACTTATGCCAACAATAAAGGGGTTCAGTTTGTAATTATGGTGGGTGAGGACGAAATGGAATCGGGAATATTATCGGTTAAAAATATGGAAAGTGGTGAGCAAAGTAATTTGAACATTACAGATTTAATAAAAGAATTATCATAGATGAGTACTTATAAAGTAGGAGAACAAATGCTAAGCCTTTCAGTTATTGCTGAAATTATTGCAGAGGATAAGCAATTAGCGTTAGGTGAAAAAGCAAAACAAAAAATACAAGATTGTCGTGATTATTTGGATAAGAAGATGGAGCAATCTGACTCTCCAATTTATGGGATAAATACTGGTTTTGGTTCACTTTGTAATCATAAAATTTCTAAAAAGGAATTGGGAAAATTACAAAAGAATCTAGTACTTTCTCATGCTTGTGGAACAGGGGATGAGGTGCCAAATGAGGTTGTAAAGATTATGCTTTTATTAAAAGTACAATCCTTGTCTTATGGACATTCAGGGGTGCAACTCAAAACAGTGGAGCTCCTTATTGAAATGTTCAATAAAAACATTCTTCCAGTAGTATTTCAACAAGGAAGTTTAGGGGCAAGTGGTGATTTAGCACCATTAGCACATTTATCATTACCGCTTTTAGGGGAGGGAGAAGTGTATTTTGAAGGCAAAAAGAAAAAATCAAAATCGGTATTAAAGGGCTTGAATTGGAGCCCTATTGAGTTGCAATCTAAGGAAGGTTTGGCAATGCTGAACGGCACACAATTTATGGGCGCTTATGGAGTTTGGAGTTTACTAAAATCTCAGAAATTATCCTACATGGCAGATATGATAGGAAGCATTTCCTTAGAAGCATTTGATGGTAGAAGCGAGTGTTTTGATGTTTTACTTCATCAAGTTCGCCCACACAAAGGACAATTAAAATCAGCAGCAAATATTCGTGAATTTTTGAAGGGTAGTGAAATTCAAAAAGGGGAGAAGGAGCATGTGCAAGATCCTTATTCTTTCAGATGTATGCCACAAGTGCATGGTGCAAGCAAAGATGTGATTATCCATGTAAAAAGTATATTTACTACAGAAATAAATTCAGTAACGGATAACCCAATTATTTTCATAGCAGAGGATAAAGTAATCTCTGGAGGGAATTTCCACGGACAACCACTTGCAATGGCAATGGATTATTTGGCAATAACCCTTTCAGAATTAGGATCTATTTCAGAAAGAAGAACATATCAATTGATCTCAGGATTGAGAGGATTACCAGAATTTTTAGTTGCAGATCCTGGGCTTAATTCAGGGATGATGATTCCGCAATATACAGCAGCAAGTATTGCGAGTCAAAACAAGCAATTGTGTACGCCTGCTTCTGTGGATTCTATTGTTTCATCAAACGGACAAGAGGACCATGTAAGTATGGGGGCGAATGCTGCTACAAAACTATACAGAGTAGTGGAAAATACTGAGCGTATTTTAGCGATTGAACTCTTAAATGCTACTCAGGCAATTGCTTTCCGTAATGCAAAATCTTCTGATTTTATTGAAGGTATTTTGGATATCTACAGAGATAAAGTTGCTTTTTTAAGTACAGATAGATTACTGCATGATGATATTGAAAAATCAATAGGTTTTTTACAAGGACTTGCGGTTGATACTGAGCTGCTTTAAAGCCTAATTAGTAAAAACATACTCCAATATATTAGCGCCCATTTGTAGAGCTTTTAATCGGATGAATTCACTATCGTTATGGACCTCTGCATCTTCCCAACCATCACCAATATCACTTTCATGCGTGTAAAGGAGTACTAATCTTCCGTCCTTAATAATACCAAATGCTTGTGCGGGGCTAGCATCATGCTCATGAATTTTAGGCAAACCATTTTTGAACTCATATTTCCCATGGAAAATAGGATGATTAGTTGGTAGCTCAACTAAATCTGCTTCTGGGAAAACCTTCTTTATTTCAGTACGCACAAAAGGATCCATTCCGTAATTATCATCTATATGCAGAAAGCCACCCCCTAATAAATAGTTTCGTAAATTCTCTGCTTCACTGCTAGAAAAAACCACATTTCCATGCCCTGTCATGTGAAGGAAAGGGTAATTGAAAATATCGCTACTACCGACTTCTACAGTAGCTGGCTCTTTTTTAATGTTAGTTTCAATATTTTTATTGCTGAATGTAATTAGGTTGGGCAGGGCAGTGGGGTTGGCATACCAATCGCCACCACCATTGTATTTTAAAATAGCAATTTGATATGTGTTTTGCCCAAATGTGAATAGTGGTAGGAAAAGGAATATTAATAATATGTTCTTCATTTAGGTAAGATTTAACGAGTTTTGAATGTTAATGTATTATTAGATTCTCTAAAATAAAACACGCTGTCTTCTTGAATAATATTCTGATCACAAGGAATATATCCAAAATTCTCCAATCTTGTGGAATTTAGAATTAGTTGATTACCATTAAAAGATAGAATGGTATAAAAATGTTTTTGTTCAACAATATCATATCCAATGGGCCATTGATCTGGAAAAAAAATAGAAAGTCCATCAGCTAATCCGATCGCAGAATTTGAACCTAATAAGTCTAGATATGATAGATATATTATATTACCTTGAATTTTCCATTCCCATGTATTTGCGTATACTGGGCCGTCAATCATATGAAAAGACTCCCACAAGGTATTAGGTCTAGAAGTGTTAGTTGTTTCATATGCATCTGAAAAAACAGAGGTAACATCAAAATATCCATTAACTGTATCACTAGGTATAGTAATTTCAATTTCATTATGTGTAAAATGTTTATTATAGTATGTGTAAGCAGAGTTATTCCAGATTCTTGTTTCAAAATGCCCGTAATCCATTCTTCTTTCAGAATTTATTAATCTCCAATCTAAATCATTAATTCCAGGTTCTACTACTTCTTCTTTTTTACAAGAATTAAAAAGTAAAGGAATATAAATCGTAAATAAAAGTATTTTTCTCATAATCCTAATTTTTAATATTTACAGTGTGCACAGCCACTAGCCCTGCTGTTTCTGTGCGCAATCTAGTTTTCCCCAAACTTACTGCTTTAAATTGTTTTTGCAAAGCCAGGTCAATTTCTTTTTGGCTAAAATCTCCCTCAGGGCCAATTAAGATTAAGGTTTTTTCTGTTTTATTTACTGATTTTAGATCTAATTTCTCACCATCATCACGATGGGCAATATACTTAGAGCCATCAACATTGCTTTTCAAAAAGTCAGTTAAAGAAATGGCTTCATTAAGTTTTGGTAAATGGTATTTTAAAGATTGCTTCATGGCCGAGAGTAAAATTCGATTTCCTCTTTCAGTTTTTATTACTTTCCTTTCAGAACGGCTGCAAATAATAGGAGTAATTTCATCAATACCTATTTCAGTAGCTTTTTCCAAAAACCACTCAAATCTATCCATATTCTTGGTAGGAGCAATAGCAATGTGCAAATGGTAGTTGTGTTGTTTTTCTTTTTGGTCGCTACTTACAATTTTCAGTCTACACTTTCTGCTATCTGCAAGAGTTATTTCTGCTTTGTAAAACCCTCCATTTCCATCCGTAAAATTTAAAATATCACCTTCCTTTTTTCTGAGTACTTTAGTAGCGTGCTTGCTTTCTTCAGCACTCAGTATTATTTCATCTTTAGGATTTTCTAAATAGAATAGTTGCATGAGTCAAAAATAAAAAAAGGGCTCGAATACGAACCCTTTTCTAAAATTTATATTTCTTAAGAATTAAACTCTAGTTGTTGCTCTGGGTGCTGATTCCATAATTTCAGTATTTGCATTGTCAGTAAATTTCTTAAAGTTTTTATTAAAAGCATCAGCTAGCTCATTTGCTTTTGCATCATAAGCCGACTTATCTTCCCAAGTATTTTTAGGGCTTAAAATCTCTGATGGTACATTAGGACATCTTGTTGGCATTTGTAAACCAAACACTAGATGTTTAGTGTATTCAATCTCATCCATATCTCCATTTAGGATTGCCGTAATCATAGCTCTTGTATATTTTAGCGATATTCTCTCACCAACTCCATATTCTCCTCCTGACCAACCTGTGTTTATTAACCAGACATTGACATTGTGTTCTTTCATTTTATTTCCTAACATTTCAGCATATTTGGTAGGATGTAAAGGCATAAACGGAGCACCAAAACAAGCCGAAAATGTAGTTTGTGGCTCAGTAACACCAGCCTCAGTTCCAGCAACTTTTGCAGTATAACCCGAAATAAAATGGTACATGGCCTGTCCTGTAGTTAATTTGGATACAGGAGGCAATACACCAAAAGCATCTGCCGTAAGGAAGAATATATTTTTAGGATTTTTTCCTAGTGATGGCTTTGCAATATTATCAATATGATAAATAGGATAACTTACTCTAGTGTTTTGAGTAATTGATCCATCTTCATAGTTTGCTTCATTTGTTCCTTCAAAAAAGGAGATATTTTCCAATAATGCTCCTGGCTTTATGGCTGCAAAGATATCTGGTTCTTTTTCAGCAGAAAGATCAATACATTTTGCATAACAACCGCCTTCAAAATTAAATACTGTATCACCACTCCAACCATGCTCATCATCACCAATTAGATTTCTATTTGGGTCAGCAGAGAGTGTAGTTTTCCCTGTCCCAGATAATCCAAAGAAAACAGATGTATCGCCGTCTTTTCCAGTATTTGCACTACAATGCATAGCCAAAACATTTTTTTGATATGGCAGAATAAAGTTTAAAGCAGAGAAAATCCCTTTTTTGATTTCACCAGT
>DUAL01000118.1:0-286 GCA_012960835.1 Flavobacteriales bacterium
ATAGTAATTTTTCTCATGAAGGAGGATAAGAATAAATTGCGAGAGCAGATTCAAAGAATATTAACTAAAGGAACCTTTGCCTCCGATGTAGCAGTGATGACCTCTGGTACTGGCCTTGGCCAGTTGATCTTCCTTGGCTTTTCTCCAATCCTTATGAGACTATTTACACCAGGAGCATTTGGCAATCTTGCTCTAGTAATGTCTATTTCAGCTATTATTTCTATCGTAATAACCTTGAGGTATGAAATGGCGATACCAATAGCTTCTGAGTATAAAAAAGCAATAA
>DUAL01000118.1:352-1025 GCA_012960835.1 Flavobacteriales bacterium
TTCTTTTAATATTTTTCCTATTTATAAAAACAACAATTATGAGTTTTCTTAATTTTCCCGATTCTAAAATTTTATTTTTTATTCCTTTAACCGCATTTATTGAAGCTACCATCAATACTTTCCATTATTGGTTTATTCGTGAAAAAAGATTTGCTATTCCTTCAATTAGCCGAACCCTTTTTTATAGTGGAATGGTTGGCACACAATTTCTGCTGTTTTTTACCATAAATGAAAAAATTATTGCTTTATTAGCAGGATTTATTATCGGGCAGCTTTTTAGTTTGCTTTTTCTGGTAATAATATTTTTTAAGGAAAAGAATAATATCTCCCTTTATTTCAATTTTAACATGATATTCGAAGAGGCGAAGAAATATAAAAAATTCCCCTTGTTTTCTACCTGGAATGCCGGCATTAACACTCTTGCAAGAAACCTGCCCCCAATACTGTTAAATCTGTTTTTTACGAAAGCAATTGTTGGACAATTTTATATTGCAATGCGTTTGATGAATATTCCTTTAAATATTTTACAGAGTTCTGTGAGTCAAGTTTTCTATCAGAGAGTGTCAGAACTAATAAAACAAAAACAGTCTCTCAAGCAATTTTTTAATACTACAGTCCTGAAATTGGGAGCTATTATATTTGTACCTTTACTCATAATATTTTTCTGGGGAGA
>DUAL01000119.1 GCA_012960835.1 Flavobacteriales bacterium
TCTTTAAAAAGATACAATTTTGTGACCCCAAAAATAGACCAGGGTCGGTAATTACACTGCTCCTGATTAGGGGGTCAGGGTCGGTAATTAAAACGGTGCAAAAATGAATCACTTTCAAAGGGAAAAATTGTTGAAAAAGGGGATGCACTACAAATCATGGAGAGTCCTGAACATTTTTACACGAAAACGTTGATTGCAGCAATGGATTCTTAATACAAACCAGTTGGGAATGAAATCCTTTGAGTATTTTCTATCTTTTTTACCTAAATTCAAACTATGGCAAACGAAGCAAAAAACTTTCAATTAACGGCTGATGACAAGGAACGGTACGAAAAATGGATCATAGAGATTGATCTTTCTTCGAAAGAAACACTTCTCAATAGTATTCCCCGGAAAATTGAAAGTCTTAAGTGTCTGCCTGATTTAAAGTCATTTCAAGTTGAACTTATCAAAGATATTTCCACCCTTTACAATTTGATTACAACCAAAAAAGACCTGAATGGTCTTACTCAGCGCAGAATATTATTTGCATTAGAATATTTTAATAAAATAGAAGATGAAATTCCTGACCAATTACCCTGGGTGGGTTACTTGGATGATGCAGTGGTGGTTCGGTGGGTCCTGGAAGATTTACTAGCCGATTATGGCAAACATTGTGATACCTAATTATACAGAGATATCAGGAAATATCCTCCTCGGAAAACTGCCATTTACATGGACCGCACCACCATGGTTTCCCATAATATTGCGGGCGTTGTTCGTTTAACTGGAGCAAATCCCCGCATTTCGGGCAGTTTCGCTGTGTACCTTTTTCAGGCCACCGATAATTTGGATAAGAATGAATTGGTTCTTTTGAATCTTCCATGAAATAAATTTAATACTATTTGTCTACTATCCTACAACAGGAAAAAATGAATAATCTCAAAAACTCAAAACAGGTTAAGTACTTTTCGGTTTTCTTTTTTATTGGTTTACTTATACTCTGCTCTGGCTGTGCCTATTATAATACATTTTATAATGCCCGA
>DUAL01000120.1 GCA_012960835.1 Flavobacteriales bacterium
AAACCTCGATCTTGTCAATATCTGGATTGTTTGCTATTACATCGCGATTGTAACTATTAACCAATAGTGTTACATTGCAATCCGGATATGTGTTTTTTAACGCTCTAATTGAAGGTGTGACGCATAATAGGTCGCCGATATTATCTCTGCGAATAATTAGTATACTCTTGGCATTAAACAGCATAATAACTCAATAAAATATAAGATAAATTTTTAAAATTATTTAGACTCATAACTACCTTTGGCTAAGTTTTCATAGATTCTTATTGTAGAATTTACATCATACTTTGACAGGTCTATTTGACTTAAATCTGGTGGATTTTTAAGACACCGTGATATTTTAGATGCTAATTTTTCAACATTACCAACTGGAGTAAGACACTGTGGTAATTGAGAAAGTATTTCTGCTGGACCAAATGGGCAATCTGTACTCACAACTGGGGTTTTGCACTCAAGAGCTTCAACAATAACATTCCCAAAACCTTCGTGATCTGAACTTAATACTAATAAATCAGCATGTGAAATCCATGGGTACGGATTTTTTTTAAACCCAGCAATAATCACACTAGTGGTTAGCCCCCTATCATCAATCATTCTTTGTAATTCCTTATTAAATGGTGTAAGGAGGACTAACGAGTGCTGTGTATCGACTAACTTCCATGTGTCTAACAGAATATCATGTCGTTTTACAGGATTAAACCTGCCTACATGAATAATATAAGGCTCATTGGGAATATTAGAATCCCCTTGTTCTAAAGCAGAATGTATTTTTTTAAAATTGAATGGATTGTATATTTTTATAATCTTGCTTGTAATGCCAATACTTCTCAAATCATTAATCATTCCGTCAGAGATTGCTATTAACGATTTTTTGTTATACATTTTTAAATATCTTTTTAATCGTCTTTTTGCTTTCTGTGGACTCCTGATAGATAAATTATCAATCTCCGCGCTAAGAGTACTATCTATACGGCATAAATGATTTTTTAAATTAGCAAGGCAAGCCACCTCATTAGAAAAAGGCAAAGCGGATACAATAAGATCAACGCCATTCGATTGTGCAATGTATTTCTTAAGACGAAATGCCATAATGCGCTTACCTAGCCATCCCCTTGTTAATTTTTCTGTTAGAACGGTTACTTTAATACCCCCGTGGATTTCATATTCAATTAAATTTTCAAATATGATAAGCTCTACTTCATGACCACGATCAACTAAAGTTTCTGCCAAAATAAGTAAAA
This sequence comes from Flavobacteriales bacterium, assembly GCA_012960835.1. Classification (GTDB taxonomy): domain Bacteria; phylum Bacteroidota; class Bacteroidia; order Flavobacteriales; family BACL11; genus DUAL01. The sequence continues at coordinate 1,242 of DUAL01000120.1, forward strand.
CCTTTTCGGCGCCTCCTCCTGATAAATTAGTAATTACAAATTTAAATTTCATAAGTTAAATTACCTTTTTTAATGCACTAAACACTTCAATTGGTTCAATTTGCCACATGCATTTTTGATATCTACAATGTCTATCTAAACAGGGTTCACATATTATAGGTTTTTGAATGTATTGATGTTTTACTGCTCTATCCCTTGGCTTGCTACTACTTTCTAAGCCAGTTACAGAGATTGTAATAGTTGGCGTCTGTAAAGCTGCAGCAATATGTAAAGGCCCAGTATCTGGCGTAATCAATACATCTAGTTTATCAATTAAAGCTGCTGCACCGCAAATATCAAACTTGCCTGCTAAATTTAATACTCTTTGATTATTTATTCTTTTTTCAAGTGAATCTGTGAGTCTAGCTTCGCTTGGTGATCCGGTGAGGACTATATTAATATTGCCTTTATATTCCAATACCATAGACGCTAGTTCTGACCAATTTTCTTCAAACCACATTCTATTCCTTGTTGAGGCTCCAAGTTGAAAACCCACGTAAACCGTATCGCCCATTAAAACCTTATCCACATCCCGATACCAACTTTCATTTGGAAACAATTCCATATTAAAATTAACACTATTAATGCCTATATACTTTAATTGTTTTAATTGATTTTCAATTGTATATTCGCCGGCAACTCTTGCAGTTACGCTATTGAAATGCAGATGTTTAAATTCGTTGGCATCATTTGGTATTTTGATAATATATTCACTACCGATTAAATACGCCATAGGAGTAGCTTGCGGCTCATTAGAATGCAAAATAAAAGTTAAATCAATTTGAAGTTTTTTAAGCTTAAAGACTGTCTGTAAGAAATTTCTCCATTTTCCTCTATATGTGACAACATCATCGATGAAAGGATTCGTCTTAAATAATTGATAATTATTTGGATTTAAAAGTGCAGTGATTTTAACATGCGGATAATGTTCTTTAATTAGTCGCAGAGCTGGGGTGGCAAATAAAGTGTCACCAATAGCGGTATTTGACATGATCAAAATATTCTCTATTTTATTAATGTCAATTTCTTTTTTCGAAGCATTCTTTTCCTTTAGAATCCAACGAAAGAACAGCCTTGGTAGATCTATCTTCATAATAAAATATGCAGGTTCGAGCTATTCTCGATCGTAGTCATCGTCAATACGAATAATATCATCTTCGCCTAAATAACTACCTGTTTGTATTTCTATAATTTCTAAAGGTCTGCTTTCAATATTTTCTAGACGATGAATCTCGCCCAATGGAATATAGGTAGACTGATTTTCAACTAATTGAAATTTCTTTTCACCACAAATAACTTGGGCCTTACCTTTTACAACTACCCAGTGCTCTGCACGGTGACTGTGCTTTTGTAGGGACAACTTTTCACCTGGATTAACCAGGATTCGCTTTACTTGAAAGCCTTCGCCACGATCAATTAAATCATAATAACCCCAAGGCCTAAGGGTCTTTCTATGTTGATCAGATTCTAATCGACCATTCTTTTTAATTTTCTCAACAATATTTTTAACATCTTGTGCATGATCTTTATTAGTTACCAAAACTGCATCTTGTGTATCCACTACAATCAAATCAGACAATCCTATTACAGACACCAAACGATTAGATGTGCTATGAATATATGTATCACTTACTTTGTCTAAGATAACATCTCCTACAATCAGGTTGTTATCATTATCCTTAGCCTGAGAATCCCACAATGCTGTCCAAGATCCCACATCATTCCAGTTGGCATCTAAAATAACCATAGATGAATTTTTAGTTTTTTCCATTACAGCATAGTCAATCGACTGGCTTGGGCATTTTAAAAACTCTTGCTCATTCAATCTAATAAAATCTAAATCATGAAATTCTGTTTGACATGACTTTTGGCATGCGCTAAGAATTTCTGGTTCATATTTTTCTAGCTCACTTAAATATACTGATGCTTTGAACATGAACATACCGCTATTCCAGAAATACCCTCCAGAATCAACATACTTTTTTGCAGTTTTGTAGTCTGGTTTTTCTACAAATTCATCAATATCATAATAATTCTTATTTTTGGAAATATTAGCTTTAATATAACCATACCCAGTTTCAATCTTATTAGGTGCAATACCGAATGTTACCAACTTATTTTGCTCTGCTTGTTTTGTCGCAAGCGCTATTGCTTGATGAAATTTGCCTATATCTTGAATCAGATGATCTGCTGATAATACTAACAAAATAGCATCTTTACTTTCTTGGATAGACTTAAGTGCAGCCAATGCAATTGCTGGCGCAGTATTTTTACCAACAGGTTCCAAAATAATACTTTTTGGCTTTTTATTAATTTTACGAAGCTGCTCAGCCGCCAGGAATCTATGCTCCTCATTGCAAATTATTAACGGACTCTCGATAGACTCTGGCAATCTAAGGACTGCCTCTTGAAATAATGTAGTCTCACCTATTAATTCGATAAATTGTTTAGGATGCAACTTTCTTGACAAAGGCCAAAGCCTTGTGCCACTTCCACCTGAAAGTACGACTGGGATAATCATATAAACTTATTTTAATAGACCGGAAAGGTAAGGGTTCATTCTTGGATCATTATACATTTTAAACTGTCGATATATACGATAGAACCCTTGCCCCTGTGAGCAACCATCAAGAAGCTGATTGAGACAAAACAATAAATCATCTCTTTGGATGATAAGACGATCTTTTTTATCTTTTGCCTCTTTCTTTTGTGTTGCATCTATATCAGTTCTATTTGCCTGAATACCCATATGCAAAACTTTAAGACTAACTATTGAAAGTCGGTCGATAATAGAACCTGCCGTTTCACTATTAAACCATGCAGATTCTGACACTTTGACATCTTTCAATCGATCAAGAATATTTTCATCAATTTTCTCAATTGCATCATTTCTTTTTTGATTATATCCATCAATATTGCGTTTATTTAAGGCAATATCACTATCACTCACATCAACACGTCTAGCCTTATCCTCCTCGTCCCATAGCTGACAGTTGTATTGGTGATTTTTTTCGACCCAAAACCAAATGCTGTTTTCTTCATGTGAAACAGGGCTTTTATTTGGCCACAAGTCACTTTGATGACAAAGGTCGTGATAATCAGAAACTTTTCTGTTATCAATATCAATAAATAAATCTTTCACAGTAAATACTCCAGTGCTTTATTAATGCTCAATCAATAGTTGATTATAGATATCAACTATTTTTTTAGACATTAAATCGAGAGAAAATTTTTCATCTATCAGTGGTCCAACCACATTGATTTTATCATTATCTATATAGTGCGACACCCCTTTTACCAACTCTAAACTAGAGTCTGTGCCAACCAGTTGAAAATTATTACTATTTAACAAATCTTTTGTACTACCACTATTGGTTGCAACAACAGGTTTGCCCATAAACAGAGCCTGCATGACAGACTGAGGGACACCTTCTTTGGAGTCTGAACTTAAAACAAAAATATCCATTGCTGTCAATAATTCAGGGACATGCTCTACATAACCAAGCATAACAACATTGTCAGACAAATTGTTGTCTAGAATTAACTTATTAATTGTTTCTTTACCCGGTCCGTCGCCTGCAATTAAAAATTTTAACTTCTTTTCTGGATATTTATCTATCAATTGTTTTGCCATTTCAATGAATAAATCATGGCGCTTAAATTGCCTTATTACTGCAACTATACCTATTGCAATCTCAAATTTTTTCAGATGAAATTGTTCACGACATTTACCCTTGTTATACTTTTTTGAACAAAAAAGATTAGTATCAATTCCAGTTGGAATAGACTCAATCACTTCTGGCTTGATACGATTATATTTAATCATATCAGCCTTTACACCTTCTCCTGTTGTAAAAATATAGTCGGCCAATTCGTTTATAAAATTAGTGCGTGAAGAACGAATACGATTAGAAAGGTGTCTAGTTCGTATAAATTTTGCACCTGATGATTTTGCTGCTAAGCCGCCAACCCAAGTATCTTTACCGCTATGAGTATTAACAATATCAATATCGTATTCTTTAACAATTCTTCTAATTTCAAATAAGGTTTTAAAATCAGCATTCCCTTTAAAAGGCATAGAAAAAACTTTAATATTATGCTCAATGGCTTTATGTTTAATCATGGCATGCTCTCTGCATGCAAGAAAAACATCAACGCCTAATTTTCGAACAGCAATCATTTCATTTATTATTCGAATTTCTTGACCACCCCAACCATCTGACCATTCAGTATGCAAGACTTTAACTATTTTTTTCATTCATCATCTCCTGAATATTTACCTTAATTATATCAATGTCTAGACTCATTAAACAATCACTAACTTTGGTTCCATTACACCCATCCTTTCCACAAGGCTGACACTTTCTACTTTCAGAAAAGACCCTGTGTTTGCCCATTATCTGAAAACCATTATTCTGAGTGTAGGAGGATTGCATCATATCGTTATCCCAAGGGCCCCAATGGTTTGCGCCACTTGGACCAAAAAAAGCTAATACAGGGGTGTCATTGGCGGCACTAATATGCATGATTGCAGTATCGACACCAATAAATAA
>DUAL01000121.1 GCA_012960835.1 Flavobacteriales bacterium
ATTCATTTAATTTTTCTCGTAAAAAACCAATCCCCAATCATTCTGACTGATTTGACCACTTTAAACTTTTTAAGTTCCTTAAAAATACGCTTCTTCTTAATATCCTTAACCCGTTTATAAATTTTCAACTTCATTAATGAAATTTCTTTTTCTAAGGTAGTGCCGTCCATAACATTTTGACCAACAAAAATAATTAGGGTGTTTGAAGGATATTGCCCATTTTCTTTATTTTTTCCAATTGCTTAAATAGACTTGAAGATGTTCCATTCCCTTTACTTGAATCGTCAGGTTTGCTTTTAGGTTTTCTCCTCAAAACTCCATCTCTTTCCAGTCCTTCACATAATTTCCTCCACTGCCTTGGCATGGATTTACGATCACCGCTTATACAATCCTTTTTACTAAACTGTTGAGACGACCTCTTACTAGAACTAATACTCGTTTTATTTTTTGTGTCTCTAATTACACTGTTACTAGGTGACGCTAGATTCATCTTAAATTCTGAATACGTCATCCTGTATTCTTTTTTATAGAAATAATGCTCAATGCCACGAAGTGGTATCTTGTATGATTCTTTAGATTTGGTTTCGTCAAAGATGCGCACAAAATGCCTGCATTCAGGCTTTGCATTCAGACTCCATTTGTAAACACTTCTAGTCTTTTGCTTGAACTCTCTTATAGAAAGATCTTTAGTGCCAATAATATTGTTGGCCCCGGGTATTTTCTGAAACTCTTTTTCTAAATATTTTTTATAACCACGGTGAGTGGTAATACCCTTTTCACTAAGGATAATGTTGTATATAAATTCTGGTTGTTTTGTTTTTTTATCTTTCCAACAGGCTGGATGTCTGTTACCCGCTAACCCCTTAACCTTTTTTTCTAAACCAGCGATCCGTTCTTTCTTAAGCTTCATTTCTTTTTCTATTTTTACTATTTTTTCCTTTATCTTTGTAAGCTCTTTGTTTAATGCTTGATTCTTTGAATCCAAATTACTTTTTTCGACAAGCTCTTTTAACCATTTGGCTT
>DUAL01000122.1 GCA_012960835.1 Flavobacteriales bacterium
TGATGGTAGCCCATAGAATAAAAGCCCTATATACGCTGGTAATGTAAAAGGTATGCAGACTCCAAAGAATAAAAAATACATAAATTTATTTTCAGCAGGTGACAATTCAGGATCGTTAGGTAAAAACTCAATTTCACTTAAGAACGGATAAACAAAACTGAAAACCAGATACACCCAAAAAAAACTAAACCAAAACGATTGTTTATGAATCCTCTTACTAAAAACATAACCGTACAACCCGATAGTCGCAATTACTGACATAATAATATCAATGACTTCTATTACGGTGAAGTTTTCTTCACTAAATGTAAGTTTTATACCCAAGTAAATTATACATACTAACAACCAAAAATATATTTTCCAAAAAATCGATCTTTGTTTTGGACTTGAGTCAGAAATTTTAGGCGGGATATTATTCATTTCCTTTAAAAATGATATTTATATACAACTGCCATTATGCTTCCTGATCTAAATGGGCTTGGTTTCACTTCTTTATGTAACCAAAATAAAGAACTCTTAGAAAAATGAACAGAAGAACGGAAAAAATCATTCCTACAACAATTTCGATTCCATAATTACTGAATATGTATTCCATTTTACACCTTTGTTTCTATTCTAGTTTTCCACACTTCCTATCGAACAACCGCTAATACCCTCTCTGCCCCATTTGTAGTTAAATTGTATGTGTCGCTACTTTGTAGGTACTAAACTGTGAGAGCCCCAAAGAGATAAGCGGTATACCTACGAATCCGAAGTGTTTTCGAAGGTTTTAAACATCTCAACAAACAGTGCCACCAACCTACTAAAAAACAACTACGATCTCACAACCCTCAAAAGCATAAATTCCTCTACCCCATACCTTACAAAATAAGGTTACGTTAAATGGGTGAGGTATCTATCGCTACTTTTTAGTAGTCGAAATATGGATGAGCTTAATTAAGAGCTTTTGCTTTAAAGGCAATTTAAGGGTGTTTACAGTGAACCATTCAACCCTACGCTTACTCGCTACAAACCTTCGA
>DUAL01000123.1 GCA_012960835.1 Flavobacteriales bacterium
ATGATTGTCAAGCGCAAAATTGGTATGGTGTTTCATCATGGACGCAAGGCCCTTGCTCTACTCTTCCTCCTTGTTCGGTGGAAATTAATAACGGAGCTGTTAATATTGAGATGTGTGATGGAGACACTGTAATACTTGAAGCAACAACTGGTTTTGATACTTATTTATGGACACTTATTGGACCTCCAATTGGCACTACAAGCATTTTAACGACTACTATGCCGGGCATATACACTGTTGTTGCAACAGATAGTCTGTGTGCGGACATAGACTCTATTGTGGTTATTTTATATCAATCTCCTCCTCTCTCTATTGGTTCTGTACCAAACCCTCCAATGATTTGCCTTGGAGATTCAGTAGTTCTTGAAGCTGCATCAGGATTTGTATCTTATTCTTGGAATAATGGAATGACTGGAGACAGAATAGTAGATTTTCCTGGACAAGACACTTGGTATATGGTGGAGGCTGTTGATTCCAACGGTTGTGTTGTTCTGGAAGATATTTGGGTTTATGTGGATACTTGCATTTCTACTTCTACTTTTAATTTATTGGAAAAACAAATTATTATTTATCCAAACCCGACAAGTGGAAAAGTAAATATTGATCTTCCAAAAGGAGAATATTTTCATTTTACTTTAACTGATATACTTGGTAAAGTTGTACTTCAAAAAGAAACTATTTCTGAGAAATTTGTTTTTGATACCAAAGAAATAAGTAAGGGAACATATCTAATTAAATTAGAAAGCGTAAAAGGAAAATACAGCAGAAAATTATTAATAGAATAATGTATTACATCCGAAAAATAAAAGCCCTTTTAATATTGGGCTTTAGCGTTTTGGTGCTTTTTTCTTGTGAAAAAGATGTTCTTATTGGAGATAATGATGCGCCCTATTATGGAGGAGTTCCAACTGTTTTAGTAGAGTTTTATGTAAATCGTGTATTTATTGATTTAATTGGGCGCGAGCCATTTGATGAAGAAATGGAAAATGAAGTGGCTTTTTTAAGAAGTTTTGACTTGTCAATGGAAGGAAGAGATTCTTTAATAATCAAATTACAAACAGATACTACTTTTATTGAAGGGGATTCTTCCTATAAATTTGCATATTACCATAGAATGTATGAGATATTAAAAGTTAGGATGATAGAGGGAGCTTCTAATGGATATATTGAGAGTGAAGCTGGAAATGCTTACCAGAGATATGTTGTGGATTCTATTGCGGGGGAAATGCTAGACGCTTATAAAAGACTTCTTATTTATCATAATTTACAGGATGTAATAAAATCGGAATTACAGTATTATAATGGTATAATCGGAATTAAAGAAATACACAGAAGAATGATTTTTAATGCAGTCTATGATGAAATAAATATGAATGTTTTCAATTATATAAATGCAGTTTTTGATAACTTACTTTTTAGATACCCAACCCTTTTCGAATTTGATGAATCCTATAAAATGATTTCAGATAATACACCTCAAATATTGCTTGGCCAATCTGGGCAAAGCAAATACGATTTTGCCGATATTGTTTGTGATTCAAAAGGGTTTTATGAGGGTGTTATTCAATGGGCTTATCTAACGCTTATAGCAAGAGTTCCCACATCAGAAGAGGTAGATAAACATATGAATACTTTTTATTACGATTATGATTTTCAGTACATACAAAGACAAATAATGATCTCAGATGAATACGCACATTTTAAATAAAATATTATGAAAAAACTATTTCTCCTTTCGCTTTGCATTTCTCTTGTTTTTGTTGCTTGTAAAAAAGAGGAAGATATCACTTATGGTGTAAATCAAGTAAATGCCGATTCCTACAACTCTGGAAAGGATAAGCTTAAAAGCATATCTCAATACATTTCTATTGTTTATGCAAATCTTTTTCAGACAGCACTTCCTGCAAGTGAGTTAGTTGAAATTTCAAATTGCATAATATCTATTGGTGATAAGGAAGTGGCAAATGAAATTGTTTTAAGCAATTTTATGAATAAAACAGGAGTAATTATGCCGTCTGATTCTTTGATGCGTTCAGATGTAAATACCTTTTTAGAAGAGACTTACAAACGTTTTTTTATTCGCAACATTACTGAAGCTGAAAGAGAATATTTTAAAAACTTTTTAGAAACACATCCTAATGTTTCTGTAGAGATGATTTATACTGCTTTCTCACTTTCAAATGAATACCAATTCTACTAAAATCATACAAAATGAAAAGAAGAAACTTTATTAAAAATACAGTAATAGGATCGGCAGCAGCATTTTCCATTCCTTATATTTTACCAACCGGAAGATTGTTCGCTCAAACTGGAAATAAACTAGCTGATCATGTAGTTTTTGTAGCATTTGCTGGAGGTTTGCGCCAACAAGAGTCTGTTTTGCAAAGATACTTGGATGACAGTCAGCAGTATCCTAGTGCTGGAAATATCATGTACAATATGTTTAATGGACCGCCACCAAATGATAAAATCGTTTATGGCAATACTCAAATAGTGCAAGGTGACACACCAATACCTCAAATATTAAATCAAACATTAGAAACTCAAGGAACTTTATTTAGAGAAGTAAATGCATCAACAGTAGGGCATTATGGCGGAGTAAATACTCTTCTTACTGGAAATTATATGTACTCTCAAGGTTTAAGAATGAAACCATCAATGCCTACAATATTTGAATATTTAAGAAGACATACAGGAGAAAAAGCAACAAAAACTTGGTTTGTTGGAAATGGGATAGGAAATTCATTTCCTTTACTAGACTATAGTTCACATTCTGAATATGGTTCTCAATATGGGGCAAACTTTTTAGCGCCAACCATTACTTTTGGTGATGATGGAGAGAAACATCTTAAGAATGCTAAAATTTATCATCCAGAAGAAGAATTAGACCCAATGTATAAAATGAAATACTTCTTAGATAATGTTTGGTATTCTCAAGGTAGATCTCTCCCCTCAATAGGGAACACAGAAGAAGAGAAAGCAGAGATTAAGCAATTTGTGAGAGATATGTTTGACAAGAAAGACGCAGGAACTATCGCTTTTCCGCCTTCTGGAGGAGGAGATAATGCTACTATTGGCTATGCCTGTGAAGTGATCAAAAGATTCAAACCGACTCTAACTGTAATTCATCTTTCTTCTGTAGATTCATGTCATTCAGATTTTTCATCTTATCTAAGAAATATACATGCATCTGATCATGGAACTGCCCATCTATGGGATTTTATTCAAAACCAGGTACCTGAGATGGCAGGTAATACAGCTATGATTGTAATGCCAGAACACGGAAGAAATGAAGAAGCAAATGGTATTATTGATGCTAATGCATTCTTGGCTTACGATCATTCTGATGCCAACGCAAGAAGAATATTTGGTATGATGGTAGGCCCTAATATTGATGCTAATTTATCGATTGGAAGTGAAACAAATCAGATTGGTGACATTGTAAATGTTGCTCCAACAATTGCTGAAATTCTTGGATTTAAAAATGATATGCTAAGTACAGGACTTACCGCTTCTGGTCAATCCTTATTTGATTTAATATAAAAGATGTATAAATACTTTCTCATATTTATGCTAATTATTCTTTTTAGCAATTGTAAAAAGGATGAAACGATTAATCCTTATGATAACACCTCACTTGATCCGCCAACTGAAGATAGTGTAGATTATTTTACTGATCCTTTGGCTTTTTCTGCTCTTCATTCAAAAGTTTTTACTCCATATTGTGCGAATTCTGGATGCCATGATGGTACTTTTGAACCAGATTTCAGAACTATAGAAAGTGCTTATAATACTCTCATTTACCACCCAATCATTAAGAATGACCCACAAAATACTTATACATATAGAGTTACGCCAGGCAATGCTGATATGTCTGTGATGTATAAAAGAATGCTAATTGATATTGATGGTTTATCTGGCATTATGCCTCTAGATGCATCAATTGAATATGATCCAGGACAATCACATGCTTGGCATGGCGTAAAGGATGAATATATTTTAAATATCAAAGATTGGATAAATGGAGGAGCAAAAGATATGTTTGGAAACACACCTCAACAAGCTAATTTACTTCCAAGAATGAAAGGAATGTTAGCATACATTACAGGGCAAAGTACAATTCTAGCTAGGGATGGTTCTAGAGGTTCTATTTTTGTTCCTTCTTCTACTAGCTCTCTTGATTTATGGTTTTGTGTAACAGATGATCAGCTAGTTGGAAATCAGCTTACTTATAATAAGATTAAGTATTCCACTTCTCTTTTTAATTTTGAGCTTCAGCCAGAATTTAGCTTAGATCTACAATCCTCTCCTTTGTTGGAAAATGGTTATTATGGAGCTCAGATTGTAGAATATTACCACAAATATATTTTGGATGTTAGTAGCTTTAATGTAGGAAATATCATTTTTGTAAAAATTTACGTGCAAGACAATGTAAATAATGTAACTGAAATCCCAACAAATGGTAGTGAGTATCAAATTGTAAAATACTTTACTTTGGAATTCATATAATGAAAAGTTTAAAATACATACTTGTTGCCTTATTATTATTGGCTTTCTCTTGTAAGAAAGAAGAGGTCGATCCGGAATTCAGAATAACTTTAAAAAATACTACTCCAACAAATTTACAGGAGTTTCAAGAAAATGTAATGGTAACAATTGAATACCAACATCCAGAAGGCTTTATGGGTTTTTCCGATCCGGATTACTTATCGTTAGAAATTCATGATAGTCGGCTTACAAATCCCGATTTCTATCATTTACAACCGCTTTCCCCTCCAAGCCAAACAATTTCTATTCAAGGGAAGATTAATATAGAAATTGACTCTCCATTTCGATTTGGAAATGGAAATAGTGAAACTTTAACTTATTCCTTACGAATACAAGATAACAAGAGTAAATGGAGTAATACTGTTACCACTCCAATAATAACAGTAAATAAGTAATGAAAAAAATAAGTTACTTCTTAGTTGTCAGCATGCTATGCGGATTGTCTGCTTTTGGGCAATACACCATGAGTACACAGACCGTAATAGCTTGTGAAGGAACCTTAACTGATAGTGAGGCAAATCAAGTAAATGCTGGATATTATGATCATAATGAGAATTATAGTTTTACCATTTGCCCACCAAATACAGTTTCCATTACTATAACTTTCACCTTTTTTGAAACGGAACTAAATAATGATCTTGTCAGAATATTTGATGGCCCTGATACTAATTCACCTTTAATTGGTGGTCCTTTTTCAGGAGCAAATATGCCGCCAATTGTGGTATCTAATGGTTGTATTACTATTAATTTTATTAGCGATATAAATGTATCAGCAGAAGGATTTGCTCTAAATTGGATAGCCACTGTTCTGCCACCCACTTCTCCAAATATTTCTTTACCAACAAGCCCAACATGTAGCACCAATGTTTTGAATATTATGCTAGATCAAAACATCCATTGCGATTCGGTAGCAACAGCCGTAGTAAATGTTGGCGGACAGTTAAATCAGACTGTAACTGCTACCGCTATTAATTGTGTGAATGACTCAACAAATACTATTCAATTGAATTTATCACCAGGATTAAACGAATCAGGATCCTATTCCATTTACTTTGAAACTTATTATAAAGATCCTTGTGATAGTATTTGGATACTTAGTTCTAATATTAGTTTTGTTATTAATGATTGTCCTTTACAAGTAAATCTAATGACAAATAACGATACTATTTGTATTGGAGAGAATACAGATATTTTTGTACAAGTTGAAGGTGGAGATTCTACTTCTTACAATTATAAT
>DUAL01000124.1 GCA_012960835.1 Flavobacteriales bacterium
CAGCCCAATTCAGCCCTTTTTTATACTAATCAGACTAATCCAGGCTATAAACAAAAAACCCCGCTACTGGCGGGGCTCTGTTTAGTCATTTATTTGAACTAAACCATTGCTAATCCTGCACCACATCCATACCCCCAAAATCCAAGTCTAAATGGAAGTCACTCATTATGTTCATATATATTAATGACATTACTGCTCCAGTAAGAATGGTAGAACCTACAACATTTTTAAACTTTCTTTGCCTGAGCTTTTTAGAATAAGCTTGCTTGTAGATTTCTTTTTCAGAATTAGTCAAAATTGATTTAGGAAAACTGTTTTTTTCTTTATTGTTTAAAACAAAATAAGATATAGTCAAACTGGCCGCTGAAGAACCTCCCAAGAATATCTCGCTTTCCCAAAATTCACCCCCCTTTAAATTTTCGTATAATAACACACAACCCCCAAAAGTAATAATACTTGTTGGCACATATAGAGCCCAAATACGCAAATTTTTGGACTTTGCATCATAAATTGCTTTTTCTTTAGTACTTAATTTTTGATACTTTTCACCTTTTTTTAATTCACTTTGGAGTAGATGTACTGTCCACTGTTTACTTATTTTTAATTCACTTTGGGGTAGATGTACTGTCCACTTTCCATCTTGGATTAATAACTCTCCATTTTGAGTTAATCCTCTTATCTCTTTTAGACGACGCGGTTTAAAGGAATATACATTGGTTGGTTGAAAATGAACTTTGCCTGATTTTACCCCTAAAAATTCCCCTTCATAACTAGCACCTTTTTTTAAGGTTAATACATCTTGTCCAAATCCTGTTGATAAAAACAAAATCATTAATAAATATTTTCTCATAATAAACTCCTTATCCAAATCTACCCATCATCCTTTTAAAAAAATACTACAAGAATGTGTGTCAACCTATTTATCCGACACTACCCCGCCTTACTTGCCCACTACCCTAACACTTTTTAGTTGAAACTAAATGACCAGTGTATTACCAGTGGTTTCAGCCCAA
>DUAL01000125.1 GCA_012960835.1 Flavobacteriales bacterium
TACTTCACAATTCCCACGATTGGTTGGTTTGGCACAAGCATCCAAAGTTTACAGAGAAAATGCAACATTAGCTAAAAACAAACCCAAATTTACTAATGGAGGAAATGAAGTGGCTTTTGCTACCATTGGCAACTCCTCTTGTGCAGAAGGTCACTTTTTTGAGGCAGTAAATGCTATTGGCGTATTGCAAGTTCCCGTAGTTATTTCGGTGTGGGATGATGATTATGGTATATCGGTTGCTAATGATCTGCAAATGACAAAATCGGATGTATCAGAAGTACTGAAAGGATTCCAAAGAGATGAAAAAGGAGAGGGCTTTGAGATTATGAAAGTAAAGGGTTGGGATTATCCTGCCCTTATCGATACTTATGAAAAGGCCGAAAAACTGGCACGAGAAGAACATATTCCTTGTATTATTCATGTCGTTGAAATGACACAACCAACTGGGCATTCTACTTCCGGTTCGCACGAAAGGTATAAAAGCAAAAAACGATTGCAATGGGAGGAAGATTTTGATTGCATTAAAAAATTTAGAGAGTGGATTGTAGAAAGCAAAATTGCAACAAAAGAGGAATTAGATACCATATTATCTGAAGTAAAAGAATTTGTAAAAGCAGAGAAGAAAGAAGCTTGGAAAGTTTATCAAGCACCATTAAAAGCGGAATGGAATGAAGTTTTAGAAATTCTAACCTCTTTAAAAGAAAAACTAAATATTCCAGAATTGGATGGTTGGATAACGGATTTAAAACAAACCGCAATGTTTGGTATTTTCAGAAGAGATTATTTGTCGGTTGCCCGAAAAGTTATGGCGAAAATTACCAAAGAAGAAATGGCTGAAAAATCTAAACTTTCCCAATTTATTACTAAAATAAATACAGAAAATAAGCAAAGATACAATAGTAAACTATACAATGAAACGGCTACTTCTGCACGCAAAGTAGCAGAAGTTTTACCAACTTACGATACGGATGTTGAGAGGGTAGATGCTCGGATTATTTTAAGAGATAATTTT
>DUAL01000126.1:0-324 GCA_012960835.1 Flavobacteriales bacterium
AGAGTGAAAAACAGAATGGGGCGCGAGGCGGTGTGTGGCGGCGAGGGGGGAGGCTGGCAACAAAAAAATGAATGTGAACAAAGAAAAGAGTAGCTTAACACAGCGCGCCGCCTTTGCCTCCGCCCGCCATGATGTGCCGTAGTAAGGATAAAATTGCATTATGGGCGGCGCACGAATATATCGAATGTAGTCTCCACACACGACTATGCAGAGTAGGATGTGCGGCGCGGCCGATTAGGTAAATGTGTATAACAGGGCAATAGCGACCGCATGCGTGTGTGTGTGTGTAGTAAAAACTCGCGAGAGGCGCGCGTCGTGTGAGAC
>DUAL01000126.1:478-1007 GCA_012960835.1 Flavobacteriales bacterium
CTTTTGTCTTCGCCGGAGCAGCGCAACGGGCGTAAAAAAACAAGGCTAAACAGGTGCAAAGTGCTAAGCAAAAGCATAAAAGCTGAGGATAGGGAGAGGGGGCGGGTGGCATGAAGAGCAAATATGTGTCTCTTATGCGGAACAGAGCCTGTAAATAGAGGCGCAAGCACAAATCAGCAGGAACATGAGGAGGAGGAGCAGCAGCAGCAGCAGCAGAGTCAACGACATCAAAGCGGAAACATGTCTCACGAAAATGTGCAACCGCCGATGCATATTGGACATCCTCTGGCACATCGTACAATTTACAACAAGCCTTCTAACAAGCGGCCAAGACTTTGGCAGAAACTACCCCTGCCGACGCCTCAGCCTCCTACTACTACTACTACTACGACATACAAGTATTCGGAAATAGACGAGAGAATACGGGAATTAGATGCAAAGGTGAAAAAAGCTTGGGCGGTTATTGCGGCATATAGAAAGAATATGGCGAAATATAGACAGGAAATCGTATTGCTCGGCCGCCACAACC
>DUAL01000127.1 GCA_012960835.1 Flavobacteriales bacterium
TCAATCTTGTTTTTTGATAAGATTGTTACTAATCAGGATTCTAATGGTACGAGAAGTGTGTTGGCAAAAATAGCCTTAAATGCATTTAACGAGCATCCGATTAATGGCATGGGATATGGGCAGTTTAGAAAGAATTTTCATACCTATGTTGATGATGATATTAGAAAAATTGGTAACAAGGAAATTGAAAAGGCATTAGCCGAAAATGTTGAAAAAATGACGCATAATGATTTCTTGACTATCGTTGCTGAGTTGGGTTTAATAGGATTGGTATTTGTAATTTTCTTATTTTATAAATTATATGGTGAGTTGGAAAAATTATTATTACATAGTCGCAACAATTATTTCTTGTCTCTTGGCTTGATAGGGAGTTCCTTGATTTTCTCATTGTTCCACAACAATCTAACTTCATTTGTGTTTTGGTTTATTTTATTTGTGCCCTTTATAATGAATAGAAATTACGAGAAGACAAGTTAATAAGATGAAGCTTTGTTATGTATTGCCTCAGTATTATAAAAATAGTGCCGAGAACTTTTTTCATATTGCCAACTTCCTTTCTGAGTTAGGCAAACAGGTGGAGCTTTATGTCGTGGTTGAGCACAGTGATACCACGCCAAAAATTAATAATGTAAAAAAAATATTTATTTTAGATGATGGATCGAACTCTATTTCTAGTTTTGGCAGATTAGTCAGATTGGTAAATATTTATTTTGAGATGTACAAAAAAGGTGTGACTGTATTTTTTGCTAGAGCATCATTGACAGGTGTCCTACCATTGGTAATAGCCAATCGATTTTTTAACTTTAGTCGTGCGAGTGTTGTTTTTTGGAGTTGTGGGCAAGATATTGTTCCCTTATCGTTTTCCCTTAATAAAAAAAATATCAAGAGGTTGGTTTCAAAGTTATTAGCTTGGTTTGTTTTTAGAGGTGTTAATTATTTAGCGACAGGGCCAGAATTAATGGCCGATTATTATCATCAGCATTACAAAATCCCACAACATAAA
>DUAL01000128.1 GCA_012960835.1 Flavobacteriales bacterium
ATGGAAGTATAATTTTTTTGTTTAGTATTTGTATACTTCCAAACTCTACTCCTTCCACATCGCTCGCAGATGTCTTTTGAAAGTAATACTTCCATCATCCAATACTGTCGCATCAATCTTTAAATCATATAAATTGTGATTCCAAGAGCCAAATACTCTCTGCTCATGCATTTCGAGTATGGTGTCAAAATCTATAGACTCCAAATCTTCAGTTGCAAGCATCCCTTCTTTTAATTTGTCAATTTCTTTATCAAAATCGAAAAATTTTTCAAGGCCATCAAACGCAAGTTCAGTTTGCATACCTTCCATTTTTCGGTGCCACCCGACCAATTTGTAGTAGTCAATTCCAGTTTTTCTTTTAAGTTCATTAAGCGTGTCATTTAATGCTCTTTCAAGAATTCTGGAAACACTGAAGGTATAGCCAGTTATATCTCTATCCTTTTCTGCATTATTTAATGCAGTAATAACAACTTCTGAAACTCTAGCACTGACAACTTTTTTCTTATCTGCACTGTACTTGATGTGTTTTTCTAAATAATCCATTCTTTTTCTTTTTTGTTGAATATGTGCACATCATACCATGAAAAAAAATTAAGTGTGTAATTATTTGATTACATTAAGTAATTATTTTAATTCTTATTTAAAAATAGTATGATAAATTTCACCAAAACCTTGTTAAATCAATAATATTCCATTAAATATTAATTAATGAAAAAAATATCTGTATGGCCTATAATTTTATAAAACACGCAATAAAATTAAATATGACTAGCAAATTATCGGGATTAATTGTATTAAGTAAGTTGGCAGTGGCTGCTTGCCTGCTAACATCAGGCAATGCGCTTGCCGTAGAAAATGAAGATTACTACAATAGATTGTTTTGCAAAGAGATGGGCGGTCAGGCAGAGTACGTACTTCCTGATAGGTCACGTGTTGATTGTTTAACAAGCACACATGCTTTCGAAGCAGATTGGGCTCAAGGTTTGAAAGTGTACGAATCTAT
>DUAL01000129.1 GCA_012960835.1 Flavobacteriales bacterium
AGATTTTATCAAAAGTTGCATCAATTGGAGGGGCGATTTTCTGCACCTCCACTTTTACTTTTTGCACCTTTTGTAAAGGTAAAATGGCATCAACAATTCTTCTTGCAGGATGCTCTATCATATCAGAACGAATTGCCATTTGCTGTTTTACAATTTCTATAATTTTTACATAGTCCACTGTATCGTTCAAATCATCTGATTTTTCCACCTTTGTTGTATCAGCAGTTACCCAAATATTTACAATAAAATGACCTCCTAATTTTGCTTCTTCTGGCAAGTGTCCATGATATGCAAAAACTCTAATTCCTTCTACCGTAATTAATCCCATTAGTTTATTTTTTCTAAAGCAGTTTCCATTCTTTTTTTCGTTTCTTCTTTTCCTAAAAGAGAAGCAATATCAAAAAGGGATGGTCCCATACCAATCCCTGTTAATGAGACTCTAAATGCAGGAAGCAATTTCCCTATTTCTAGTTCTTTTTCTTCTAAATAGGATTTAAATTCTATTTCAATACTTTCAGAGGTAAAATCGGATAAATTAGATAATCTACCTTTTAGTTCCTTCATATATTTTGGAGTATCTTCTTTCCATTTTTTACGAACTGTTTTCTCATCATAAGTAGTAGGAGAGAGAAAATAATACTTTCCCTCCTCCCACATATCTTTTACAAAAGTGGCTCTTTCTTTAAGTTGTTCGCAAACTGATTGAACAAAATCATCCTCTGCCTCTACCCCATTTTCTTTTAGGATAATTTTTAAATCGGCAGCTAAATCTTCTTTTGATTTTGCTCTTAAATATTGCTGATTGAACCATCTTGTTTTGTTAAAATCGAACTTTGCTCCCGCCTTCCCTACTCTCTCTAAACTAAAAGCTTCTATCAATTCTTCCATAGAGAAAATCTCTTGTGTAGTTCCTGGGTTCCATCCTAAAAAAGAAAGCATATTTATAAAGGCTTCTTTTATGTATCCACTTTCTCTGTATCCTGAACTAATTTCTTTTGTTTCTGGATTCATCCACTCAGTTGGGAAAACCGGAAATCCTAATCTATCCCCATCACGCTTACTCAACTTCCCATTTCCATCTGGTTTTAATATTAAAGGTAAATGTGCAAATTGTGGCATTACATCTTCCCATCCTAAATATCTGTACAATAAAACATGTAAAGGTGCGGATGGCAACCACTCCTCCCCTCTTATTACATGGGAGATTTTCATCAAATAATCATCAACCACATTTGCTAAATGATAAGTTGGCATCCCATCTGATTTGAAGATAACTTTATCGTCCATATTATTGGTATTTACTACCACCCAACCTCTAATAATATCGTTCAGTTTTACCTCTTCATTTCTAGGCATTTTTATACGGATAACATAAGCCTCTCCTGCCTGCCTTCTTTTAGTCACTTCATCTTCCGAAAGGGCCAAAGAATTTTGCATTGTAGTACGCGTTACCGCATTGTATTGTGGTGAAGGAACTCCTGCCGCTTTCATTCTTTCGCGCATTGCAGTTAGTTCTTCTGAACTGTCAAAAGCATAATAAGCAAAACCATCTTTTACCAATTGTTCGGCATAAGGCAAGTACATAGCTTTTCTTTCTGATTGTTTGTAAGGGCCAAATTCTCCCCCTGCAACAACCGATTCATCAAACTCAATTCCACACCATTTTAAAGACTCAAAAATATATTGTTCCGCTCCTTCTACAAACCTTGCTTGATCCGTATCTTCAATTCGCAAAATAAATTTACCTCCTTTGTTTTTCGCAAAAAGATAATTATAAAGGGCTGTTCTTACTCCTCCAATATGTAATGGTCCTGTCGGACTTGGCGCAAATCGTACTCTTACTTCTGACATAATTAATTAAATAATTGGACGGCAAAGATAAGCTTTATCAGATAAATTCGTTTTACATTTTGAAGGATAAAATTGTACCTTTGCAATCTATGAAAAATACGACACAACATTTGTTTGATAAACTGAATGAGTTTATTAGTAAATTCTACAAGAATCAGCTTATTCGTGGGGGAATTTATTCTGCATCTGTTTTGCTGATTTTTTTCCTTGTTTTTTCCATTTTAGAATATTATTCTCAGTTTGATGTAGTTGTTCGTTCCATTTTATTTTGGACTTATATACTTACAAATGCCTTTATTCTTTACCGATATGTGATTATTCCTTTACTGCATCTGTATAGATATGGAAAAATAATGAGCATGGAAGTGGCCGCTAATATTATTGGAAAACACTTTTCTGAGGTTGATGATAAGCTGCTTAATGTTTTACAATTGCATAAAATGAGTGAGCAGGATAACGCTTTAATTCAGGCGAGTATCAATCAGAAAATAAATGAAATTTCATCCTTTTCTTTTTCTTCTGTTATTAATTTTTCAGAGAATAAAAAATATAGCAAATGGCTAGCATTTCCGCTTCTAATTGTGTTATTCTTTTTTGCGTCTGGAAATAAACATATCCTAACAGAAAGTTCTGCTAGAATAATAAAACACAATACCTTTTTTGAGCCAAAAGCTCCATTCGATTTTATAATTGATGAGGAAAACCTGAAAGTAGTAAAACAAGAAGATTTTGAGTTATCACTTGTATTAAAAGGCAATGAAATTCCGGATAAGGTTTTTGTAGTGGTGGGCAACAATAAATTTCGATTGAAAAAATTGAATGTTACTACTCATAATTATGTTTTTAAAAATGTGATTACCAATACCGATTTTCAGTTATTTGCAAATGGTTTTTATTCTAAAAACTACACTTTGAATATCCTTCCAAAACCCGCCATTATTAATTTTGAACTCCTGATTTCTCCACCGAAATATACTGAATTAAAAACAGAAGCTTTAACTAATATTGGCGATTTAAATATCCCGGAAGGAAGCCATGTAAATTGGACTTTTGATGTTATAAATACCGATCGTTTATTTTTTAATATAGACAAGAAAAAACATTTAGCAAGTCCGATAACGGAAGAAAAAATGGCTTTTAATTTTCAGTTTAAACAATCTGCATTTTACCAGATTATCACTGAAAATAATTTTCAGGTTTCTGATAGTATTTTATACCATGTAAATATTATTCCAGATGCTTATCCGACTATTATGGTTGAACAGGAAATTGACAGTATTGGAGAGAAAATATTTTTTAGCGGCATTGTAAAAGACGACTACAAAATAAGCAAATTGGAATTTCATTATCAAATAAAGAAAAAGGATGAAACGATTCATAATATTATAGATGTCCCTGTGGAAGGAGTAATTCAACAACAGTTTTTCCATCATACAGATATCTCCTTGCTTAATTTGGAATTAGGAAATAAGTTTACTTACTATTTTAAAGTGTGGGATAATGATGGGGTAAATGGGAATAAATTCACTAAAAGTAAATTGTTTACATTTAATGTCCCTGATGCTGAAAACTTAAATAGCCAGCTTGAAAAAGAGGAAAGCAAAATAAAAACGGACTTGCAAAAAAGTATTGCTTTGGCAAAAGAAATAAAAGAGGAGATAAAATCTCTGAATAAAGATTTACTAGAAAAAAAGAAGCTAGGTTGGGAAGAAAAGAAAAAAGCAGAGGCTTTAATGGAAAAACAAAAGGTCTTGCAAAATCAGATGGCACAGCTAAAAGAAAAGAATTCAGCAAAACAGAAAAAGCAAGAGCAATACAGAAAAGTATCGCCTGAGCTTTTAGAAAAACAAAAGCAATTAGAAAAATTATTTAATGAAGTTTTGGATGAGGAAACTAAAAAGCTTTTGGAAGAAATGCAAAAAATGATGGAAGAAATGAATAAGGAAAATCTGAAAGAGCTTTTAGATAAAATGGAGCAAGATGATGCGGATTTAGAAAAAGAATTGGATAGAAATTTGGAGCTTTTTAAACAACTGGAATTTGAACTAAAACTAGAAGATGCACTTGATAAATTAAGCGAGTTGAAAGAAAAGCAGAAGGAGTTAAAAGAAAAGACGGAAGATAAAAAATCAGATGCCGGAAAACTTGCCAAAGAGCAAGAAAAATTAAATAAGGAATTTGAAGAGCTGAAGAAACAGTTGGATGAATTAAGTAAGAAAAATCAGGAATTGGAAGAGAAAAACAAGATGCCTAATACTCAAATGCAAGAAAAAGAAATTTCTGAAAAAATGGAAGAAAGTAAAGATGCCTTAGAAAAAAACAAGAAAAAGAAATCATCCAAATCGCAAAAAGATGCATTGGATAAAATGGATGAATTAGAGCAACAATTACAGGCTCTACAATCAAGTTCTTGCTCCTCTGCGCAAGAGGAAGATATGGAAACGTTAAGGCAAATTTTGGAGAATTTAATCCACCTTTCTTTTGATCAGGAGGAACTTATGAAAAAGGTAAAAGTTACTCCAAAAAACAGCCCTTCTTATGTTGAGCTGGTAAAAAACCAAAAGAAATTGGTAGATGATGCTGTAATCATTGAGGATTCTCTTTTTGCTCTTAGTAAAAGGGTGGTCCAAATTCAGCATGCTGTGAATAAAGAAATTGCTTCAATAAAAAATAATATGTCTTTCGCGACCAAAAACCTGGAAGAAAGAATCGTAAATAAAGCAATGGGAGAGCAACAATTTGCAATGACTTCTGCCAATAATTTAGCTCTCATCCTTGCTGAAATGTTAAAACAAATGCAGCAACAATGCTCAAGTTCTTCTAGCAAGCCAAGTAATTGTAATAAGCCCGGAAGTGGGAAGCCATCTCTTTCAAAATTAAAGAAAATGCAGAAAAAACTCAATGCACAAATGAAAGGCATGATGGGGAAAAAAGGAAAGAAGAAAGGAGAAAAATTAAATAACGGACAGTGTAAAAATTTAGCAAAGTTGGCACAGCAACAAGAAAGTATTCGCCAGCAATTACAAGAACTAAGAGATGAAATTGGAAAATCAGGAGAGAAAGGAAATATTGATAAAATGATTAAAAAGATGGAAGAAAATGAAATTGATATTGTCAATAATAAAATTACAAAAGAAACCATAAAAAGACAGGAAGACATACTAAGTAGGTTGCTAGAAGCAGAAAAAGCAGAAAGAGAAAGAGAGGAAGAGCCAAAAAGGAAATCAAATGAATGGAAATATGAGTTTACAAATACTAATAACAGCTATTCTGACTACAAAAAACAAAAGGAAAAACAATTGGAATTACTCAAAACAAAACCTGCTCAACTTTCTCCTTTTTATAAAAACAAGGTGACAAAATATTTTAATGAACTTAGCAAAAAAGCCCAATGATTTTATTTCATTCTGAAACAAATTTTCAGCTAAAACAGAAGATCGCTGTAAAAAAGTGGATTAAAGAAACAATTGTAAAAGAAGGGAAAACGACAAAAGACATTAATTTTATTTTTTGTGATGATTATTTTTTGCATGAAAAGAATAGAGCCTATCTTGGGCATGATACCTTTACAGATATTATAACTTTTGATTATTCAGATAGAGATTTAATTTCTGGCGATATTTTTATAAGCATTGATAGGGTAAGGGAGAACGCTCCTATTAATAACGCTCCTTTTGAAAACGAACTTTCTAGGGTTATTATTCATGGTATTTTGCATTTATTAGGATATAAGGATAAAGGCAAGAAAGAGAAGGAAATTATGCGAGAGAAAGAAGATTTTTATTTATCTTTGCAAACTTAATTTTCTGATTATCAGTATTTTATAAATTTGTTTCATGTGGAACATATGATTTTTGAACAGACATACGATATAATTGTAGTAGGTGGCGGACATGCAGGCTGTGAAGCGGCACATGCTGCTGCTAAACTAGGATCAAAGGTTTTGCTGATTACCCAAAATTTGCAAACCATTGCACAAATGTCCTGTAATCCTGCTATGGGAGGCATTGCAAAAGGACAAATTGTTAGGGAATTAGATGCTTTAGGAGGCATGTCTGGAATTATTACAGACAGTGCGACCATTCAGTTCAGAATGCTGAATACTTCAAAAGGTCCTGCAATGTGGAGCCCAAGAGCGCAATGTGATAGAATGGTTTTTGCTCAAAATTGGCGTGTAGCACTAGAAGAAAATAAAAATATTTCTTTTTGGCAAGATACCGTAACTTCTCTAACAATTAGGAAAGGAGTTGTAGCGGGAGTAAAAACCAATTTAGGTTTTGAAATAACTGCAAAGGCTGTTGTTTTATGTAATGGCACTTTTTTAAGTGGTGTGATGCATATTGGCGAGAAACAATTCTCAGGAGGAAGAATGGGCGAAAAGTCGTCAGAAGGAATAACGGCTCAGCTTATCGATTTAGGGTTTACCCATGGGAGAATGAAAACTGGCACACCCCCAAGATTAGACGGAAGAACTATTGATTACAGTAAAACAGAAGAACAAAAAGGAGATAAATCCCCAAACAAATTTTCATTTACCAATACCTCATCTGTTAGAAATCAGGAAAGTTGTTTTATTACTTATACCAATGAAGAATGCCATGCTATTTTGAAAGAGGGCTTTAATCAATCCCCTATGTTTACTGGTAGAATTAAAAGTTCAGGGCCAAGATATTGCCCTTCAATTGAAGAAAAATTAAATCGTTTTTCTGATAGGAATAGGCATCAATTATTCATTGAGCCAGAAGGAAGAAATACAATAGAAATTTATTTAAATGGGTTTTCGACATCACTTCCTCATCAGGTGCAATTGAACGCACTTAGAAAAATTAAAGGGCTTGAAAAAGTAAAAATGTTTAGGGCAGGATATGCAGTGGAATACGATTATTTTCCACCTACACAACTCAAACAAACCCTAGAAACAAAACTAGTGAAAAATCTCTTTTTCTGCGGGCAGATAAATGGAACTACTGGCTATGAGGAAGCAGCCGCACAAGGAATAATGGCCGGAATAAATGCCCATCAAAATATTTACAAACTTGACCCTTTTACTCTTTCGCGCTCTGAGGCTTATATTGGGGTTTTAATAGACGACTTGATTACAAAAGGAACGGAAGAACCTTATAGAATGTTTACTTCAAGGGCTGAATACCGGCTTTTACTTAGGCAGGATAATGCAGATGAACGACTAACTGAAATAGGATACAAGCTTGGGTTAGCGGACCAAGATAGACTAATCACTCTGGATAAGAAAAGAGCAAAAAAAGAAGAATTACTGAAATTTTTATCCGATCAAAGTATTGAGCCAAAAATAATAAATAGCATTTTAATAAAAAAAGGAAGCGCTAAGATAGTACAAAAGAAAAAGCTAAAAGATATCCTAGCAAGACCACATATTAAAACGAAAGATTTAATGTGTTCTGATTCTTTAAAAGCATTTATCAAAACCAGTAATATTGATAAAGAAGTGATTAGTCAAGTAGAGATTCATATCAAATACAATGGTTATATGAATAAGGAAAAAGAGGCCGCTAATAAAATGTATGCCTTAGAGCATATCAAAATTCCTGAAAATTTTGAATATGACAAACTACATTCTATTTCTGCTGAAGCAAGGGAGAAACTAAAAAATATTTTTCCTAGCTCAATTGGACAAGCCACAAGAATTAGTGGAGTTTCGCCCTCAGATATTAATGTTTTACTAATTTATATGGGAAGATGAAAAAATTAAAAATCTGCCCTATTTGTGCTGAAGATAGTTTTAATGTTCTTTTTAGTTGTAAAGACCATTCAACATCTAAAGAGAAATTTACAATTGTAAACTGTAATAATTGTAATTTTACATTTACTAATCCTAGGCCAAAAGAAGAAAATTTAGAGAAATACTATATTTCTGACAACTACATTTCACATACCAATACTAGTAAAGGGCTTTTTGAAATCCTGTATCAAATAGTTAGAAAATACGCCATTGTACAGAAACTAAAGCTAGTTAAAAAATATTCTAAAATAAAAAACCATTTAGATATTGGTTGCGGAACGGGAGAGTTTTTAAATGCTTGTAAAAATTCCGGTTTTAGAACAAAGGGGATTGAGCCATCAGAAATTGCAAGAATGCAAGCAATTGATAATTACAATCTAGATGTGTCAGAAAATACGGATTTAAGCCAATTTGATGAAGATTCTTTTGAAACAATTACAATGTGGCATGTATTAGAGCATATCCCAAATTTGAATGAAACAATAGAACATTTTTCAAGAATTTTAGAAAAAAATGGAACTGTAATTATAGCAGTCCCTAATCTTAAAAGTTGGGACGCCAACTACTACAAAGAGTATTGGGCAGCTTGGGATGTGCCTATTCATTTATGGCATTTTTCAAAAGTAAGTATTGACTCTCTTTTTAAAAAGTATGGATTTAATTTGGCAAAAACAAAACCCATGCTTTTTGATTCTTTCTATGTTTCGATTTTAAGTGAAAAATATAAATCTGGGAAAAAGAAACTTTTGAAAGGATTTGCTATTGGATTAATTTCTAATATAATTGCATTTTTTAGTAAAAGAGGGTATTCTAGCACAATTTATATGTTTAGAAAAGAAAATAGCTTAAAATAAAGCCCTCTAATGGGTTTTTGCTATAATCTAGTGTTTCCCCATTAAAATATTTTGAAAACAGTTTTTAGAAAAACCTCTCTATTAATTTGATTTTCAATTACTTATGGTGTTTTCTATATAAAACTACGTAAAAATAAAATATTCCTGTAAAATTTTGTATATTTGAAAAAAAACTTAAATAAAATGAAAAAGTTACTTTGCATGTTTATATGTTTAGTTTTAGGGAATCTGAGTTTTGCTCAATGTCCAACACCAAGCGGTTTGTATGTGACAAATATTACACATAATTCGGCAATAGCAAATTGGAATGCAGTTACAAGCGTTGATCATTATAGAATAAGAACAAGAGAGGTAGGTGCTGCTAACTGGATGAATTTATTGAATATTAATTCCACGATGACAAGTAGACTTCTTCCATTATTACAGCCTTCAACCGCTTACGAATGGAAGATTGAGGCTTATTGTGATTCTACAAATCAACTAAACTCAAGTTGGTCGGTAATTGACACTTTTACTACTTCTATGTTTTTACCCGCTCCGTTCAATCCAATCATAACCAATACTCTTTCAGATTTACAATGTAACGCATCTACAGAACTTTTATTAACAGTGAGTCAAAGTGCCGACGAACCAGATATAGAAATAAGCATTATTACTTCTGATGGAGGGTCTTTTAATATAGGGTCTTTAAGTGCTAGCGATTCTGTTGGGTATGCAAATTTAACAACTACCATAAATACAGCATCACTTACAATCTCATTATCATTAAAAGTAGGGCTAATTACAAGTCCAAATTCTGCAATAATAAATGCTTATGATAGTACAGGTTCTTTAGTTGGATTTTTTACAATTGAAAATTTATCAAATGGGGTTCAAGTAACTACTTCTTCCCCAAACGATGGGAATAATTATACAAGTGCTTATACTAGTAATTTATATTTTTCAAATATCTTTATTAACCCTCCTACATCTGGTCCTCTTCATTTTTTTGCTGATATAGAATCAGAACTAGGTGATCAATTTAATGACACAGATATGGTACAGATATGGTGCAATACATCAATTAATGAGAATACTAAAGAAGCTAAGCTTCTAAAAATTGTAAATATACTAGGGGAAGATTCTCCAGAAAGAAAAAACACTTTGTTGTTCTATATTTATGATGATGGTACGGTAAAAAAGAAAATTGTTGTAGACTAAACTATGGTTTGTTTAACAGCTTATTCTTATCGGGTTATTCAAGTAAATCAAACCTCTATTTGATAGAGTTAATATTTTTTTGTATATTAGCAAACTGTTTTTCAATAACTTAAACCTTTTCAATCATGAAACGAATTTTACTTATTACGCTTGTAGGAATTTTATCTTTTACCTACTCTTCTGCACAATTAGCAGATGGCTCAATTGCGCCAGATTGGACATTGACTGACGTTAATGGTACAGCACATAATTTATATAGTTATTTAGATGGAAGCTATACGGTTTTTCTTGATTTCTCAGCTGTATGGTGTGGCCCATGTTGGAGTTATCATACAAGTGGGGCACTTGAGGACTTATACATCCATCACGGTCCAGAAGGATTCCCTAATGTAGACGCTAATACAACTGATGATGTAATGGTTTTCTTTATTGAAGGAGATGCAAGTGCTCTTGCTTGCCTTCAAGGAAATGGATGCGGCACTCAGGGTGACTGGCTAACAGGAACTCCTTATCCTGTATTTTGTACTGATGGAACTGTAAATAACGATAATACTACATCATTATACTCTATTGCATTCTGGCCTACTGTCTATATGATTTGTCCAGACCGAACACTTATAGAGGCTGGTCAAAGCAGCAGTCCGTATAGCCTTGTTTCTTGTAATCCTGCAGCTACTTTTTCAAATGACCCTAATGTAATGCTATATTCAGGTGCTTCTATCCAGTGTAATGGGACTCTCGCTCCTGTGGTAACTATTATGAATAATGGAATTAATAATTTAACATCAGTGGATGTTGAGGTAGACGTTACTGGAAATACTACATTTAATACCACTGTTTCATGGACTGGAAATCTTAGTACTTATCAATCAACAAACTTTGTGCTTCCAACAATTACTGGTATGCAAGGCTATGAATTTATTATGATTACAGTAAGCAATCCAAATGGGGGAATAGATGGAGATTTAACTAATAATGTAACTGGCTTTACATCTTATCCTCCTGGGCTTGGTAATCCTCCAAGTCAAGGGCAGATAACTGCTTCAATTACACAAAACGGTAATTCTCTTACAGCAAATGCTGCAAACGGATCTTCTCCATACATTTATACTTGGAGTAATGGTCTGCCTTCCACACAAACTGTCACACCTACTGTTGGGGGTAGTTATTCGGTTGTAATAGAAGATGCTAATGGATGTATATCTGACCCTGTTACACGTATACTTACCATTTCAACAGGTGTAGAAAATCCTAACTATGTAAATGGGCTTAATATTTATCCAAATCCATCGGAAGATGTATTTACGATTACATTTAATAGTGAAAAAGCACAGGGGTACAATCTTAGCGTTCTGAATGTGCTTGGAGAGGTTCTTTATACTGAAAAATTAAATGACTTTATTGGAGTTTACTCCAAGCAAGTCTCTCTATCAAACTATTCAAAAGCGATATACTTCCTTGAAATTGAAACAGATGAGGGAAGGGTTAATAAGAAGCTCGTTTTACAATAAATTTTTTAGGAAACGAAAAATAGAAAAAAGGCTCAAATTTGAGCCTTTTTTTATGTGACCCAGGGAGGATTCGAACCCCCAACCCTCAGAGCCGAAATCTGATATTCTATCCAGTTGAACTACTGGGCCAAAGCCGCAAAAATAACAATCCTTTTTAGCTTATCTAACAATTTTTTAAGGATTATAAAGTTATCTGCTAATAATGCATTATTATTGTATTTAAGATGATAACAATTAGAATATATTTTTGTTTACTGCTATTTTGCAGCCCAATTTTGGCTAAAGCTCAACTCACGGCAATAGGGAGTTGGCGCGACCATTTACCATATCATAATGCTACATTTATTGCAGAAGTAGAGGAAAATATTTATTGTATTACCGAAAGTGGTTTGTTTTATTTTAATAAAGCGGACCAAACGATAAATCGCATATCCAAAGTAAATGGGCTATCTGATACAGAGGTAACCAAAGTTGCTTACCAGTCCCAAAGCAAAACTCTGCTTATTGCCTATAAAAACTGTAATATTGACCTTATCAAAGATGGGCAAATAATCAATATTTCTGATATTAAGCAAAAGCCCATTTTAGGAGAGAAAACAATCAACAATATCTTTTTCATTGATAAAATTGCTTATTTATCCTGTCCCTTTGGCTTGGTTGTTTTGGATACAGAAGAGGAAGAAATATTAGATACTTATAAGATTGGGGAGGGCGGTAATTTTGTAAAAATAAATGACACAAGTTTAGATGGAGATTCCTTGTTTGTAGCAACATCTTCTGGGATATACTCTGCAAATATTAAGGAGGTAAACCTATCTGATTACCATAACTGGAGAAAGCATAGTGCCTTTGAAATCGGGCTAAATGCTAATAGTAAATTTGAGAATATCTCCTATTTTGATGAGAATATTTACGCTACTACGAGTGATAGCGCCAACAATGATGTGGTAATTATTTATGAAAATAATGCGTGGAGAATATACAGTGCTCCTAGTAAAAAAATAGAGCATCTTCATCTTTCCTATAATAGTTTGTTTGTGGTCCTTGACGATCAAGTCAATATTATAAAAAATGACAGTACAACTGAAATAATTACCCAAAATATCTCTAATCCAAAACATGCGATTTATGATAAGGACGGAAATATTTGGATAGCTGATTTCGATAAAGATTTACTAGAATATAATGCCACCAATTTTGTGCAACAAATTGATCCTAATGGGCCAAGAAAGGCCAATGTTTTTAAACTTTTTGCGGGGAAAAACGATTTGTGGGTTGCTCCAGGTGGCTACTATGCAAGTCGAGAAAATATTTGGAATTTTGATGGAGTGTTCTTTTTTGAAAACAACTCCAGTTGGGACTATAAAAGTAGTGGAGAAATTGGAGGTATCTATGATGTGGTAAGTGTTGTGGTAAATCCTAAAAACAGTTCTGAAGTATATTTAAGTAGCTGGAATGGGGGGATAATAAAGCTCGATAATAAAAATTTTGTAGAGAAATATAATTACCAAAATACCAATGGCGCCTTAGATACGGTAACCATTGCAAATGTGAATGGTTGGATTAGGGTTTCCGATTTATATTTTGATGATTTACAGAATTTATGGGCAATTAATTCTCTTGCTCAAAATCCTTTGGTTGTAAAAACAAAAACGGGAGAATGGTATTCCTTTAGGTTAAACGGAATTGATGGTCCAAGCACTTATTTTAAAGATTTAGTCATTGATAATTACGGGCAAAAATGGGGCATAATAAAAAATGCTGGACTTTTTGTATATAATGATAACGGGACCATTGACAAGTCAAATGATGATGAAATTCAACTTATCAATACCAATGTAGGAATGGGAAATTTACCATCATTGGAAGTATTCTCTTTAACAGTTGATTTGGAAGGGGAAATATGGGTAGGAACCGATAAAGGAATTACTGTTTTTTACGCTCCGGAATTAGTTTTTACTGGAGGTAATTATGATGCTCAGCAGATACTTATTCAGCAAGGAGAATATGGGCAATATTTATTGGATACCGAAACGATTAATTGTATTGAAATAGATGGTGCCAACAGAAAATGGGTTGGGACAAATGGCTCTGGTGTTTTTCTACTTTCAAAAGATGGCACTGAAGAAATTCACCATTTTACTACTGAAAATAGCCCTTTGTTTTCTGATAATATAATTGATATTGCAATAAATGAAATTAGTGGTGAGGTTTTTATTGGTACTGAAAAAGGAATAATCTCATACAGAAGTGATGCCACAAAAGGATATAATTCTCATAATAATGTGATGGTTTTCCCAAATCCTGTTAAAGAAAATTACAATGGAAAAATTGCAATTAGAGGCCTTGTAGATAATGCAAATGTAAAAATTACCGATATCAATGGTAATTTGGTTTTTGAAAGTTATGCTAATGGTGGGCAAGCTATTTGGGATGGGCAAAATCAAAGTGGAGAAAGGGCAAGCACTGGGGTGTATTTAGTTTTCAGCACAAACATTGATGGAGAAGAAAGTATGGTTAGTAAAATTCTTTTTATACACTAATGCTCCAAAAAACAAAGGGCATTGCTCTGCATTATTACAAATATTCTGAAAGTTCAGTGATTGCTAAAATTTTTACTCGTGATTTTGGCCTACAATCTTTTATCATAAATGGGGTTCGGCAAAAAAAATCAAAGTCCAAATTAGGGCTTTTTCAGCCCTTTACAGTTCTTTATTTAGAAATGTTCAAAAAGTCAAAAATTGGGCTGAAACGACTGAAAGAAATAAATATATCGCAGGTTTTTGAAAGGATTCCTTTCGATATAAACAGACGGCTTTTAGCTGTTTTTATTTCTGAAGTTTTACTAAAAGTGCTGATTGAAGATGAAAAAGAAGAAGCTCTTTTTAACTATATTGAAAATGTAATCGTAGAATTGGAAAACAGCCAAGAAATACCGAACACATATCCATTGTTTTTTCTTTTTAATTTGAGTTCATATTTAGGATTTTATCCTTCAAAATTAAATGCTGAATTACCTTATTTCGATTTACAAAATGGTTGTTTTGCAGAAAAAGAATTTGGACACATACATTTCATAAAAGGAGAAGATTTATATAATTTTAAAGCATTATTATTTAAGATAAAAAAAGACATCTCATATGCTGAAAGAGGAAGAGTGCTCCTCATTTTATTAGATTATTATAAATTACATCATCACGAATTGAAAAATTTAAAATCCCATGCTGTTATTGAGCAGTTACGGCAATGAAACAAATTTATTTACTTTTTATTTTTTGCAATTTCCAATCCCTGTATGCACAAGAAATATTCATTCAGAATCAGATAACAAAATCTCCTATAAAGAATGTTGCTGTTTTTTCTACTAATAAAATCCGTTCCGCAATAAGCGATAATTTTGGAAAGTGTAATCTTAATATTTTCAATAAAGGGGACACTCTTAATTTTCAACATATCGCTTATATCCCTGTCAAAACTTCAATATCTCAAATTAGCAGGGGAGGTGTTTTTTATTTAACTCCTAAAAACACTTTATTAGATGAAGTGCTATTGCGCACAAATCGCAAGTCTTCCTTTCAAAAATCTTCACAAATATTATCAATAAACAGAAAAAAAATTATACAAACACAATCTGCTAACACTGGTGATTTGTTACAAAAATCTGTGGGGATTAATATTCAAAAAAGTCAAGTAGGTGGAGGTAGCCCAAACCTTAGGGGAATGGAGGCAAATCGTATTTTACTTGTTCTTGATGGAATTAAAATGAATAATATGATTTACAGAAGCGGACACCTACAAAACATTATGACCGTTGATCCCTTTATTCTAAATAAAATTGGGATAGCTAATGGATTGTCCTCTGTTGCTTATGGAAACGGTGCTTTGGGTGGTGCTATTTTAATTGAAACTATAAAACCCCTTAAATCTGATAGTTCCGATTTCTTTTTTAGCCAACAAATTGAAAGTGCTTCTGATGCTGTAATAGGTCATTTTCATGCTAAATACGGAAAAAATAAATTTTACTTTTTAAGTGGGCTAACTTTTAAATCTTTCGGCAATAGTAAAATGGGGAAGACGCGATTACACAGCTACCAAAATTGGGGGAATGAAGCGGTAGCAACCAATGGAAATGAGCAACTATTTACGGCATACAAACAAGCTGATTTTATTCATAAAACAGACATTACTCTTAGTAAAGAAATACTTCTTTCGCTAAACACACAATATAGCTATTCCTCTGATATTAATCGCTTTGACATGCTTAATGACGACATTAAATATTCCGATTGGTATTATGGCCCTCAAAAAAGATTCATGCAAATTTTAGCTATAAAAACGAATAATTCTCATTTTCTTTTTGATAACTCAACCCTTACTTTTTCCTTTCAAAACATAGAAGAATCAAGACATAAAAGTAGCTGGAATAGTTCTGTTTTCACAAGACGGTTTGAAAAGGTAAGTATTTATGATTTAATCTTTGATTTTGAAAAAACCCTTGTTGAATTTACGTTGAATTATGGTATAGAAGGGCGAAAAGAAAATCTTCATTCAACTGCCTACAGGCAAAATGGAAATTTTGGCAAAAAAGGATATGCAACAACTAGGTATCCTGATGGAGGAAGTGGAAGTGATGATTTTTCTTTTTACAGCTTGCTGAGTAAATCTATTTCGTATAATTTATCACTAAGTGGTGGGTTGAGATATAGTGCGAACAAATTAAATGCAATTTTTAACGACACTTCTGCTTATCATCTTCCTTTTAATAACATTACCCTTAATAATTCTTCTTTTTCAAGCTCTATAAATATTAAATATACGCCAAAAAACTGGTCTTTTATTTCTTCCATTTCCAATAGTTTTCGCAATCCGAATATGGATGATATTGGAAAAGTATTTTCTAAAAATGACAAATGGGTTGTGGTGCCAAATAGTAAATTAACTCCTGAAAAAGCATTGACAATAGATGGAGAGATCCGGAAGTTTATTAATGACCAATTGGAGTTTAAACTTCTTCTGTTTCAAACATTACTTGTAGACGCTATTGAAAGGAGGGATGTTGTTTTTAATGGGGCTGACTCCCTTGTTTATGATGGCGTAATGATGAAAACACAAAGCAATCAAAACATTGGAAAGGCAAAAATAAGTGGTATAAGTTTTTCCCTTCTTTATAATATTACGAAACGGATTCGCTTTTCTTCAATAGGTAATTATACAAAAGGAGAAACTGCTAAAAATTTACCTTTGGCACATATTCCTCCTTTTAATGTAAATACTTTTTTGGAATATAATATTACTAAAAACAAAAGTTTAGTATTTTATGTCTTTTATAACGCTTGGAAAAAGAAGGCTGATTTTGACATTGCTGGAGTTGACAATTTGGATGAGGCTACCCTTGACGGAACCCCATCTTGGACCACTTTTAATTTAAAATACTTGCATAAAATTGATGATTCTGTTAGCTTTTCTGTTGCCATTGAAAATATTTCTGATATTCATTACAAAACATTTGCCTCCGGAATTAGTGCAAATGGAAGAAATTTAATTTTATCTTTGCAGTCCAATTTTTAATTTCATACAAATGAAAAAAATATTCGTACTTTTTGTTTTTTCGTTTTGTTTTAATTTTTCTTTTGCCCAAGTTTGGGAGGATCAACTTTTATTGCAAAATGAAAACGCAACTATTGCTGAAAAAATTACTGCTTTTGAAAATTACAAATCACTGCATCCTTACACAAAAGGAAATGGCTACAAACCTTATGCTCGGTCTTTATATTTTTTAGAAAAAAGAATGCCTGAAAATGGTGTTTTCCCTTCTAGCGCTTTGTTTACTGAATGGAAAAAAGAAAAGGAAAAATTAGCGAATACTAAAATTTCTTCTGCCTCCAACTGGCAGCCATTAGGTCCATTTGACACGCCTATTATTTTGTCGAATGGCAAAAAAAGAGGAAATGGAAGGGTGAATGCAATTGCTTTCGATCCTTTCGATCCTAATATTATTTGGATTGGCTCTCCAGGTGGTGGGCTTTGGAAAACTGTTGATGGAGGAAATACTTGGTCTACAAACACAGATGATTTACCTGTTATAGGGGTTTCAGGAATTGTTATACATCCTACAAATAACCAAATAATGTATATTGCAACTGGTGATGGAGATGGTGCTGATACTTACAGTATTGGCGTTTTGAAAAGTACAGATGGTGGAAATACATGGAATACAACAGGATTAAGTTATGGAGTGAATCAGAGCAAAAGAATCAATAAATTAATTATTAATCCTAATTATCCTGATAGTTTGGTAGTTGCTTCCAATAATGGGATTACTATTAGCCCTGATGGCGGCACTACTTGGAATAGTACGCTAACTGGAAGAATGCGTGATGTAGAGTTCAAACCTGATGATCCTTCTGTTATTTATGCAGCATTAGACGCTTCAAGTGGTTCCTCTAAAATTTACAGAACTACAAATGGCGGTGTTGGTTGGGCAATATTGGGTGGTGGTTTGCCTACAGGGGGGTTAGATAGAATTTTATTGGGGATTACGCCTGATAATCCTGATGTTATTTATGCTCTTATTGCAAAATCTGATGCTGGTTTTTATGGTTTTTATAAATCGATTGATGCTGGTGATACATGGGCTACTCAATTCGATTGCCCTGATCCTAATACTGGATGTAATATTTTAGGAAGAAAGACAGATGGAACTTCTGAAGGGGGGCAATCTTGGTACGATATGAGTTTAGCAATTTCACCTACTGATGAAAATATTATTTACGCTGGTGGAATAGCATTATGGGAATCTAGTGATGGTGGGCAGAACTGGAATATTGAAGCAAGTAGCGGAAGTGGAAATTACGCTTATATGCATGTAGATCAGCATGCCTTGGAATACAATCCAATTAATAATACTTTGTATGCAGGAAATGACGGTGGTTTTTACAAATATGTTAATTTCTTAAATGATTGGGTTGATATTAGTGATGGTCTGGAAATTTCTCAGTTTTATCGTTTAGGTCTGTCAAAAAGCAATAGCAATATTTTAGTAGCTGGAGCGCAAGATAATGGCACTGAAAGGCTTTCATCTTCTGGTTGGGATGCAATAAGAGGCTCTGATGGGATGGAGTGTATTATTGATCCTTATGATCCTGACATTATATACTCTTCTTCTCAATACGGAGGTGTTAAAATAACTTATGACGGAGGTAATAATTGGAACAATTTCAAACCGGTTTCCTATGATGGTGCCTGGGTTACCCCATACAAAATGCACCCATTAAACAACAATATGGTTGTTGCTGGTTATGAGGAAGTTTATAGAACTACGACTGGTGGTGCTTTTTGGGATTCTATTTCTAACAATCAAATAGGGTCCATACGAACAATTGCTTTAGCTCCATCTGATCAGAATGTAATTTATGCTGCCACTTACTCAAAATTATATGTAACTTTTGACGGAGGAATTAGTTGGGCCTTTATTATGCAAGGGCTTCCAAGCTCTATTTCTGATGTTACTGTTTCGGCAAACAACCCCAATTGGGTTTGGGTTACTTGTTCAAATTACTCTAATGGCAATAAGGTTTATGAGTCAAATGATGGGGGTAATAGTTGGACAAATATTTCTGGATCTAACTTACCAAATCTTCCTGTAAACTGTATTGTTTATCAAGATTTAACAAATGATGATTTATACATTGGAACAGATGTGGGGGTTTATCATAAAGATAATACAATGACCGATTGGCAAGCCTTTATGACGGGTCTTCCAAATGTGCAAGTGGATGAATTGGAGATACATTATGGAGCTGGTAAAATTAGGGCAGCCACTTTTGGAAGGGGAATTTGGGAAAGTGTTTTGCTCTCTCAACCAAACGGAATTACTAATGATTATATATCGTATGTTAGTATTTATCCAAATCCTACTAAAGATTATTTTACCTTAAGCACACCTAAAAATGCCATAAGTAAAAACCCTGTTTTGAGCATTTACAATTTAGCGGGGCAAGTTGTTTTATCTGAAAATATTAAAGCTGCCAATCAGTTTGTAGATGTTTCTAATTTAACCTCTGGCTATTATATTTATGAAATAAGTATAAAAGGGATGAGTAATGTTAGAGATAAATTGATTGTCCTACCCAATTAAAGCAAGGCATCCATTTCAACCATAAATCTTTTTTTAGCTTCTCCTGGGGCAAATACAATCCCAATAGAAACGATTACATTTCCACTTTTTGATTTGTAAATTTTCATTAGAAAAGGACCACCCATAAATTCATTTTCCATTTTCCAAAGCCCTCTGTAAGTATTGTCTGAAATTTCTATTGGAAATCTTTTTTCTATTTGAACAAAATTATCCTCCCCCTTTCCTTTTAGTGTTTTTTCTAAAACGGAATCTACTTTAATTATTAGGTTCTCTTGAAAATTTAATTCATTTACATTTATTCTAAAGATTAAAATTTGTTTTATCAAATCGCTTTTTTGAGGATTATATGTAGTCCAGAATAAATTTTCACTATCAAATACTATTGTATATTCGGAAGGGATTTTTACATCTATTCCAAAATTATTATTTTTAGTATTGTTAGATTGTGAAATTTTTTCTGTCACTTTTTGCAAGTGATTTTGATAAAAAATAGCTGCATAGTTTTTACATTTTTCTATCAATTGCGTCTTATCACTTTCTGTATTCCACTGCAAGCCAACAACTATTTGAGGACTTGCCCAAAAATTATTTTTTTTACCTTCTTCTCCGTTTTCGGAAATCAAAATTATATTTTGATGAGTTTTGAAAATAGTAGTAAAATCAGATGGCTTAATTCTAATGATATTAAAAATCGGTTCTGATTGCTGTAGGCCAGGATAGTCTTTTGCAAAAATTTCTTTTACTGCCTTTCCTGGATACTTTTCCCATAGAGCATCCGAAACAACCACAATAATTTCATTTACTGAGCCAGTTGATTTTGGGAGAATTTTCTTTCCTCCATCACAGGAAAATAAAAAGAGAAAAAGTAAAACGAAATACTGATTTCGCATGAGCTAGCTTGTAGGAAGAAGTATTTTTTCTCCTGGTTTTAGTTGATTAGAATTTAAATTGTTGTGCCGCATTAACTCACTAACGCTAATTCCTTCATATTTATTTGCTATATCCCAAAGCGTATCGCCTTGCTTTACAATATATACAGGGTTTTCTGTCTTTTTTTGTGCTGTTGTTTTAAAATCATCTTTAAGAAATAACACTAACTTTTTTCCAATAGTAAGTTTGTCATTTTTTAGTTTGTTCCATTTCCTAATATCATTAATTGGAACTCCATTTTGCTGGGCAATTTTTCCTAAATAATCTCCTTGTTTTACCACATATACAAATCGTGTTTCGTTTATTAATATTTCTTTTTGCTCCACTGCCTTAATAAAAGTATAAACTGCTTGCTCATTTACAACAAAATCTATCATTACATCAGAAGGAAGGGTGATGTTGGTATTTTTAGGGAAAACCCCTTTTGTAATGCTTGGGTTTAATTGGAAAATAATTTCTTTTGAAATACAAATTAGTTCCGCCAAAACCGAGAATTCTATTTGGGTTTTTAAAGTAATTGTGTCTGTTTGGACTATGAAATTTTGTGGTAGTTCAATTTCAATTCCATGTTCCTGATAAAAATTCATTACATAATTTACCGCTACAAATGCTGGTACATATCCTCTCGTTTCTCTTCTTAAATAAGGCCTTAACTGCCAATAATCATACAGTCCTGTTTTTGCCATTGTTCGCGATAAATAGCCCGGGCCTCCATTGTATGCCGCTAATACCAAGTTCCAATCGCCAAACATTTCATAGAGCTTTGCAAAATACTGACAAGCCGCTTCTGTCGATTTGTACGGATCTTGTCTTTCATCTAAATAAGAAGTTACATTTAAATTGTACTGCTTTCCGGTTGCATACATAAACTGCCACAAGCCTTTTGCCCCAGAACGAGAACGAGCTCTTGGATTCAAGGCAGACTCTACAATAGCTAAATATTTAAATTCTAATGGGATGTCGTATTTATCTAAACAGCTTTCAAACATTGGGAAATACTGTGGTGCCAAGCCCACCATTCTTGATACTAACTTTTTATTTTTTTTCAAGTATGAATTTATAGAATTTTCAACTGCTTTATTATACACCAAATCTATTGGGCTTTTTTCGTTCAATATTTTAAGGCGTGCTTGAATCAAATCTGACTCTGTTTCTTTTTTATCTTTCTCCGAATTTATTTGTTTGGTTTTTATTGAATCAGAAAAAAAGAGATGTGTATTGCCTGCAAAAGTAAACTGAAATACTAAAAGTGTTATTATAGTAACTATTATTTTTCTCATAAGAAATATTTATCAGAGCAAAATTCGGAATAATTTGCTTTAAGCTAAAAATTAAGTCTTATAGTTTTTAACTACAAACTGTTCATTAGATTGTGTGAAAAAGCTAGGAGTTCGCTTTCATAAAATGGCTTTGCCATTAGTTGTGTCCCGAAAGGCATTCCGTTCGAGTGCTCTGTAAGAGGTAGCGATATGGCTGGATTTCCGCTTAAATTTGCTAAAACCGTGAAAATGTCTTCCAAATACATGGCAACCGGATTTTTTACTTCTAACCCTAACTCAAATGCAGTATGAGGCGTTGTTGGGGTAAGGATAAAATCAAATTCATTTAATATTTCTTTGGTTTTATCTTGAATTAATCGTCTCATTTTTTGCGCTTTTGTATAATAGGCATCATGATAACCAGCACTTAAAACAAAGGTTCCTAACATGATTCGTCTTTGAACTTCTTTTCCAAAACCTTCTGTTCTTGTTTTAAGATAAGTGGTTTCAGGATTATCTGCTTTTTTGCTACGATAGCCATAATGCACCCCGTCAAATCGAGCTAAATTAGAGGATGCCTCAGCAGTAGTTAGTACATAATAGGTTGGCACTAAATAATCCAAGTAAGGGAAAGAAACTCTCTCAACAATATGACCTTTACTTTTTAGAGTTTGAATTTGTTTTAATATTGCAGATTTAACTTCACTATCTAAACCATCACTTTCAAAACATTCTGGGAAATAAGCAATTCTTTTTGGCTTTTTATCGTCTAAAAGCTTAGTGTATTGCTCCACTTTTCTTGTCGATATTGTACTATCGTAATCATCCTGTCCAGCAATTACTTCCAATATGGTTGCTGCATCTTCAACTGTATTTGTAATTGGGCCAATTTGGTCGAATGAAGAAGCAAAAGCAATAAGCCCAAACCTTGAAACTCTAGCATAAGTTGGTTTCAATCCTACCGTTCCACAAAAGGATGCTGGTTGTCTTATAGATCCTCCTGTATCACTTCCTAAAGCTGCCAAACATAGGTTTGCCGCAACAGCTGTTGCTGCACCTCCGGAAGAGCCTCCGCTAACTTTTGATTCGTCAATTGGGTTTTTTGTTGGACCGTAATATGAATTTTCGTTTGCACTGCCCATTGCAAATTCATCACAATTTAATCTGCCAATTATAATGGCATCTTCTGCTAACAGCCGTTCAACTACTGTTGCATTATAAAGGGATTCAAAACCATCTAACATTT
Source organism: Flavobacteriales bacterium (assembly GCA_012960835.1). GTDB lineage: Bacteria > Bacteroidota > Bacteroidia > Flavobacteriales > BACL11 > DUAL01. The sequence goes on from DUAL01000129.1 coordinate 22,747, forward strand.
TTGAGGCTGCTCCTACCTTATGGTTTTTGTAACAAATATTGTCTTTAATACCAATCACCATTCCAGCAAGTTTTCCAGCCTTTCCTTCTGCTATTTTGTTGTCAATTATTTTTGCTCTTGCAATTGCTTCTTCTTTAAAAACTTCAACAAAAGCATTAAGGGTTCTTAGCTCCTCAATATTTTCTAAATAGTATTTGGTTAGGCCAAGGCAAGTAGTTTTTTTAGCTTTTATAGCATCTTTTATACTATTTAAGGAGCGATAGGAGTTCAATAGGAATAGGCCTAATTAATTATCTTCCTTATTTTCGTTTGTGTCATTAAGCTCATGCTCAATTTCATTCTTTCCTTTTTTGAATTCGCTAATCCCTTTCCCTAAACCCCTCATCAATTCTGGGATTTTTTTGCCTCCAAAAAGTAATAGAATTACAACAACAATTAGTGCTATTGATGCTCCACCGGGTATTGCTAAAAGTAAACTGTTCATGTTAATTGGTTTTTAATTCCTCTACAAAAATAGTAATTTCTTTGTTAGTAAGCCTTATAAAGCCAATGGGAAGGGTTTTGTTTGTCATAATTTTTCCAAATCTCAAAATGAAGGTGTGTTTTCTGCCTGTTCTTATCTGTCATTACTGTGCCTATTTCTTGTTTGGCAAATATCTTTTCTCCTGTTTGTACACTTACTTCTTTTAGCCCAGAATAAACACTAAAATATTCTCCGTGATTAATCAAAATTACTTTCCCTTCCCCTTTTATTAAAAATATTCTTGACACTTTCCCGTCAAAAACAGCCCTTACTTTTGCCCCCCTATCAGTAGCAATATCTACTCCATTATTATGCGTTTCAATATTTTTGAAAACAACATGCTGTTGTTTCCCAAATCCTTGCACAATAATTCCTTTATCAAGTGGCCAAGGAAGCCTTCCTTTATTTTCTAAAAAATTATCTGAAAGTGCCTTTGCTTCAGGAGTAAGCGAAAACCCTTCTTTGTTTCCCTTTTTTTCTTTAGCTCTTGCTTTTCTGATTTCTTCTTCAATTATTTTTCGTATTTTTTCATCTAGCTGTTTTGCGGCATGTTGTTGTTTTTGTAATTCTTTTTTGAAATAGCTTTCAGATTTTTTAAGCTTTTTAATCAATGTTTTTTTGTCATTTTTTTGTGTCTCTAGCTGCTTTACTTCTGTTTTTTTAGATGTTATAAGTGCTTTTTTATTCTCTTTATCTTTTTGTAAATTGTTTTTCTGATTTTCCAAATCGATTATTTCTTCTGTAAGCTCTTCTTTTGTAGCTGTAATTATTTCGGCTTGCATTTTTCTGTGTTGAGCATATTGTTTCAAGTATTTTAGCCGTTTATATGCCTGATTAAAGCTCTTGGAAGAAAAAATAAAAACCCAATTATCATACGCGTGTTTGTTTTTGTATGCATAATAAATCATTTTTGCATATTCCTGTTCCAATTTTTCTAAGTCCTGTTTTTTATCTTGTATTTTTATTTTATTTTCCGCTATCTTTATTTCGGTTTTCCCGATTTGTTTTTCAATTACTCCTATTTCGATATTTAGCATTTGTAATAATTCTGCTCTATTATCTACTTGTTTACTTAGCGTGCTTAAATATGCTAAGGATTTTTCTTTACTCTTCTTTGTTTTTCCCAATAACTTGTTGGTGTATTGAATATCCTTTTCTATTTGTGCTTTTTTTTCTTGCAATGCTTTTTTACTTTGCGAAAAAGCCGTAGTAGAAAGTAAAATAAGTACTATGAAAAATATATGTTTAATTAATTTCAACATAGTTCTTTGGAATAGAAAAAACCATTTTTAATACTTTGTTAGCGGTAATTTTAGAGTAATTGAGTTCAGCCAAAAAGTTATCGCTTACCCTTACATCAAGCATTAAACTTTTAGGAATTAAAAAGCCATTATTTGTAGTATAGTCGGATAAGCTAAATTTAAAATATTCATTTTTAGTTTTGAAATATTCCCCTTTTATTATTCTAAAGTTTTCTTTTTCTACAAAATAAGTTATTTCCCCTATTTTTTTATCCTTAGCAAAAATAGCGTATTTTTCTTCTTCTGAAAAACTATATTTTGCTTTTAAAATAGAGGGGGTGCCAAAAAACATTTGCTGAATTTGAAAGAAGTTAATCTCTGTTTTTAACTGCTCATGCAAATAGGAAATGGGTTGTTTTATAAAAGAAGATTTAGGAATATTCATAAAAAAAATACTATCTGGCGTAAGCAATGCGCGAAAAAGCTCAATGCCAAATGGTGCTCTAATCGACATCCAAATTATACTATCCTTTCTGATACGAATATTAGTTGAAAAGTTAATCTCCTGACCGTCTTTATCTAAACTTATTTTTCCTTTTAATGATAGCCATTCTGGTGATTTATTATTTGCCTCAATCCTGCTGATAAGTGCTTTTGCTGATTTTGGAGGAGTAGTGATATTAGCTGTCGTATTTTTTTTTACACTACATGCTGCGATGAAAAAAAAAGACAAAATTAAAATTAGCGTTTGCTTATTCATAAAGGGTTTTTTCAGCTATTTTTTGCTCTAAATATTTTGATCCTTCTCCCAATTTTTTTGCTTTTCCCCAATAAATTAATGCACTATTGGAATCGCCTAATTGATAACATACATCCCCCAAATGCTCTGTAATTACAGGACTCAATTTTCCCCCATTTTCATAGGCTTTTATTAGCCAGGTTTTTGCCAATTCATACTCTTTTTTTTGGTATAAAATCCAAGCATAGGTATCTTGAAATGAAGCGTTTTCAGGAGACAGCTCGTTACTCTTTTTTGACATTTGGGTTGCTTTCTCTAAGTTTTCGTTTCTAAGAGAAAGATAATAACTGTAATTATTTAAAACCTGCACATTATCTGGTTCATAAACAAGCGCTAAATCATAAAGAGAATCTGATTTATGGTGCTCATTAATCGTATGATATATGTCGCCCATAGTAGAATAAAACTGAACCAAAAGGGGTGGGTTTTCAATTACAAATTCCAAACCCATTTCTAAGGAAATCATAGCTTTTTTATAGTTTTTTAGCTGAGAATTAGCTATGCCATTAAAAAAGTAATAAACTGGATTAGAAGGAAATAACTGAAATGCCTTTTCGCTTTCTGTTTCTAAATCATTATAAGCTTCCAATTCCGATTCAATAAACAAAAGCTGGCTCCAAACTTGTGGTCTATTTTGGTCCAGTTCAATCACTTTTTTATATTGTATTTTTGCTTCCAAATTTCGTCCATCTTTATACAAAAAGTCGCCATAAATAGCATGGGCTTTTGGATTTCCAATGTGCGTTTTTACCAAAATTTCACAAAGTTCCATGGCTTGTTCTTTTAATTGCTCATAATAATCGGTAAGCGAATAATAAGAAATAAGGATGCTCACTTTTACATCAATCGATAATTTAACACTGGAAAAAGCAGCTTTTAATTCCTTGTAGGATTCATTATTATTTCCCTGATTTCTATAATAATCAGCCAAAGTTAAATGCACTTTTGCATCCTCAGGGTCTAGCTCTAATATCTTTTTAAATACCTCAAACGCTTTGTCCTTTTCATTGTTTAGCAAGTAAAGTTCTGATAATATTTCATAGGCATTAATATCCGTTTTATCAGCATCAATTATTTTTTGAATTTCAGAAATTGCCCCATTCACATCATTTTTTTCCAAATACAATTTTTGCTTTTGGATAATTAGATTTTTATCAAATCCTTTGTGTTTTTCTAATTGATTGTAAATTTTTATTGCTTCTGAGAATTTTCTTGAATAAATGTAATTATCAGCCAATAAATAATAATATTCCTGATTACCAGGGTATTTTTTTATCAGCTGTTTGTATATAATTGCAGCTTTTGTGTTTAGCCCATTTGTTGAGAGTAGTTCTGCATAAAGTAACTGATACCATGTATTTCCTTTATTTAAAAGATATGCTTTTTTCGAAAATTCTAAAGCCGATTCTTCTTGTGCAAATAATTTGTAAATGATTGCTGATTCGTAATAAGGAACGGGGTTTTCTGAATTTATGTTAATACATTTTTCAAATTCTTTTAGTGCCTCTTCAAAATTTTCCAAGGATTTAAAGCTGAGAGCATTGTAAAAATGAGTGTTAAATTTGAATTGGTTATTATCTTTTTCAATGTTGTTTTTTTGTTCTTTTTTAGTATTTTTTCTTGTGGTTCCCTCTGGATAATAGCTTTTCCATTGTGCAAAAGTTTGCACGCTCATAAGACATAATATAATTAATATCCCTTTTTTCACCTTTTATTTTACTTCAGAAAAATCGCCAATACTTACCTCTTGTTGGGTATTTTTGCCATCAAAGTTTACATGGTTTCCAATCATGGAGTTGCTAAGCTTTGCATTAGTAATCATGCTATCGTTTTGAATAATGGTTTTGTTGATAACGCTATTTTCAACTACTGTATTGCTGCCAAGGGAAACATGAGGGCCAATTTTAGCATTTTTAATTATTGTATTAGCCCCTATAAAACAGGGAGGAATCACTTCTGAATTTATAATTTGAACACTGTCATTAATCAAATTTCCATTATACTCTAAAACCCTTTCATTTGTATAAATAGTTGCATCCTTATTCCCGCAATCCAGCCACTCCTCTACCTTTCCTGGAGAAAATTTAGTGCCTTTATTTTTCATATTTTCCAAAGCATTTGTAAGCTGGAATTCCCCTTTGTCTTTTATATTATTATCCAAAAGATATTGCAACTCGCTTCTTAAATATTCTCCGTTATTAAAATAGTAAATCCCAATAATTGCCAAATCAGAAATAAAGGTTTCTGGCTTTTCTACAAAGTCCGTAATTATATTTTCTTCATTCAATTTTACAACACCAAATGCGGATGGGTCGTCAATTTGGCTAACCCAAATAATTCCATCCCTACTGCTATCTAAAGTAAAATCAGCCTTGAATAGTGTATCTGCAAAGGCAACCACACAATTTCCTTCTAAAGAATCTTTAGCACATAAAATTGCATGAGCTGTTCCAAGCGGCTCATCTTGATAATAGATGCTTCCTTTTGCTCCGAGTCCTTCTGCCACTTTTACTAAACTTTCTTCTACTTCTTTTCCGAAATCACCAATTACAAATGCAATTTCGTCTACTTTTTTTCCACATACTTTTACAATATCCTCCACTAGCCACTGTACAATTGGCTTTCCTGCAACCGGAATAAGTGGTTTTGGAATAGTGAGAGTGTGTGGCCTTAAACGTGATCCTCTACCCGCCATTGGAACTATAATTTTCATTATTTTATTTGTTTTATTTTACGCCAGTGCTTCCAAATCCTCCTGATCCCCTTTCGGTTTCTACAAGTTCTATAACTTCCTCCCAATTTGCTTGTTCGTGTTTTGCAATCACCATTTGCGCCACTCTTTCCCCGTCTTCAATTACAAACTCTTTATCTGATAAATTCACCAAAATAACTCCTATTTCCCCTCTATAATCTGCATCAATGGTTCCGGGTGAATTTAAAACGGTTATTCCTTTTTTATATGCTAATCCACTTCTTGGTCTGACTTGTGCTTCATAGCCAACAGGAAGTTCTATAAAAAGTCCTGTTTTTACTAATGTTCGCTCTAATGTTTTAAGGACAATTGGATCTTCTAAGTTTGCCCTTAAATCCATCCCAGCCGACTGATTTGTCGCATAGTGTGGCAAATCATGTTTTGATTTATTTACAATTTTTACTTTCATTTTTTAGTCGAATAATTCAGGTTCGGAAATTACTTCTTTTTTTGATTTCTCTAAAATAATAACTGCTACTATAAACACAAATAAATAAACGGTATTTATTAGCATAGAAGTATCGAAATAAGCACTTATTTTATAAAGCCCAAAAGAAAGAATTATATAGGTAAACACTCTTTTAAAATCATAAGGAATTGGATAGTGTTTTCTTCCTATTAAAAGAGATGCCAACATCATGCTAAAATAGCAAGCCAATGTTGCCCATGCTGAACCGACAAAACCAATTTTTGGGATCAATAATATATTTAATCCTAAAGTGATGATGGCTCCAAAAATAGCAAGCATGGCGCCATACCCTGTCTTTTCTGTTAGTTTATACCATATCGAAAGGTTGTAATAAATCCCTAAAAATAAATTTGCCATAAGTAAAATCGGCACTATTTCTATTCCCTTTTCGTGATGAAAAGAACTGCCAATAAATTGTTTTACCACATCCAAATAAAGCATTACAGCCAAAAAGATTAAAGATGCCAAAATGGTAAAGTATTTAAGTACGTCCGCATATATTTTTCTAGAATTATGTTGTTTTTCTTGTGAAAAAAAGAAAGGCTCAGCTGCAAAACGAAAAGTTTGAATAAATAAAATCATAATTATTGAAATCTTATAAAAAGCACCATACACACCAATTACTGCCATTTTATCGACTGTGTCTGGCAACAAATGTTTTAATAAAATTCTATCAATGGTTTCATTAGTCATTCCGGCCAAACCAGCTACCAATAGCGGCAGTGCATACCACATCATTTTTTTCCAAAGCATAGTGTTAAATTTCCAGCTGGATTTTATCATTTCAGGGAATAACATAAGTATTGTAACCCCGCTAGCAATCAAATTGGCAATAAAAATATATCCAATACCCACAGCTGGATCATACACTGAATTCACAAAACCAGTAGTCGGCAGACCGTTTTCAACTGCATAAGGGCAATAAATAATAAAGAAAAGATTTAGTCCAATATTAATAAAAATATTCACCAAACGAACCAGGGCAAAACGGGCTGCCTGTCTTTGCTCTCTGAGTTTTGCAAATGAAATTGAGGAGATTGCATCGAGCCCAATAATAAGTGCAAACCACATTACATACTCAGGATGGTTTGGATATTCTAACCAATTGGAAATGGGTAGTTGATAAAAAATCATTAGTCCTACAAAGACTATTGAGCTAATAATTAAGGAAATTAAGCTTGTGCTGTATACTAATTTCTTGTCGTATTGTTTTTGGGAAAACCTAAAAAAAGCTGTTTCTAATCCGTAAGTAAGTATAATTACCAAAAAAGCAACATAGGCATATAGCTCGGTGACGACTCCATATTCAGCTGGGATAAAATAGCGCGTATAAAGGGGAACTAATAAATAATTGAGTAGTCGCCCTACTATGCTGCTTAACCCATAAATAGCGGTTTGCCCAGCTAATTGTTTTAAAGGATTCAACTGTTAAAAATTTGCTTTTCTTTTTTCTAAAAATGCATTTGTTCCTTCTTTAAATTCTTCCGACTCAAAACAATTTCCAAATTCTTTTTTCTCCACTTCAAAACCATTTATACCCTCTTCAAATCCTGCATTCACAGCTTTAATTGCTTTAGCAATTGCACTAGGTGAATTACGAATAATTTTAGAAGCTATTTTTTCTGCTAATGGAATTAATTTCTCTTGGGTACAAAAATAATTTACCAATCCCCAACTTTTTGCATCTGCTGCCAATATCATTCCTGCAGTTGTAATCATCTCCATTGCTTTTCCTTTTCCTACTAAATTAGCCAACCTTTGAGTTCCTCCATAGCCAGGAATTACGCCTAAGGAAACTTCTGGTAACCCCATTTTTGCATTTTCAGATGCAATGCGAATATGGCAAGCCATGGCAAGTTCTAATCCCCCTCCCAGTGCAAAACCATTAATTGCCGCAATGCTTGGAGTTCCACAATTTTCAAGCAAATCAAATAAACTTTCTTGTCCTTTTCTTGCTAGGTTTTCTCCTTCTTTTTTGGAGTAATTAGCAAATTCTTTTATGTCCGCTCCCGCTACAAAAGCTTTATCTTCAGCTCCGGTAATTATCATACATTTTATTGATTTATCATTTTCTGCTAAAGTGATTGCACTGCTTAATTCGGCTATTGTTTCCGCATTTAAAGCGTTTAGTTGTTTTGAGCGATTTATTGTAATGTATGCAATTGCATTTTTGCATTCAAACAATATATTTTTGTAGTCCATCTTTTTAGATAATTTTTATACAAATATAAAAGTTTCAATCATTTCTAAAATAAAAAACCCACTTACTAATAGTGGGTTTTTTAACAATTATATTTAATTTGTTTTTTATCCGTTAAGCGCTTCTGCTCCTCCTACAATTTCCAGAATTTCTCCAGTAATAGCCGCTTGTCTTGCTTTGTTGTAGAAAAGGGTTAAGTCATCTTTCAAATCGTTAGCATTGTCGGTTGCTTTGTGCATGGCAGTCATTCTAGCGCCATGCTCTGCTGCATGAGAATCCAATATCGCCTTAAAAAGTTGTGTCTTCAAAGATTTTGGGATTAACACATCTACAATTTCTTCTTTGGAAGGTTCAAAAATATAATCTCCAATAGTAGCCGATTCATCTTCTGGCGTTTCAACTGGTAAATAATTTTCATTCATAATTATTTGGGTTGCCGCATTTTTAAACTGATTATATACCAAAAATACTTTGTCGTATTTTGCGTTAGCAAAATCATTCATTATACTTTCTGCAATTTCGGAAACTGCCTCAAATGTAATCTCATTATACAAATCATCATGAGTGCTGATTACATTAAACCCCTTTTTTGGAAAATCTTCTGATGATTTTTTCCCAATCGAAATAATGCTAGAATTACAGTTTTCGAACTCCTGTTTTATTAATGCTGTTGTGCGTTTAATAATATTAGAATTAAATCCTCCACAAAGTCCTCTGTTTGAGGTTATTGTTACAAAAAGAATGTTCTTTTCTTCTCTTTCTTTCGAAAATGTATTTCCATCTCCGCTATCTAAACTTGCGCTTAAATTAACAAGCATCTCAGTTAGTTTATTTGCGTATGGCCTTAGTTGAATAATTGCATCCTGAGCTCTTTTTAGTTTAGCGGCAGATACCATCTTCATGGCAGAGGTAATCTGTATGGTAGATTCAACAGAAGAAATTCTTATTCGTATTTCTTTAAGGTTTGCCATAGATTATTTTACGTACTTTTTTGAAAGGTCAGTAGTTACTTTTTTAATAGTAGATGTGATTTTCTCTGTTAGTTTCCCTACTGCCAAATCATCTAAAATATTTTGGTGTTTTTGATGCATAAAAGAAATGAATTCGGTTTCAAACTCCTTGATTTTATTAACCGGAACGTCCATCAATAGTCCATTGGTTCCACAATAAATTATGGCTGCTTGTTCTTCTACTCTTAGTGGGGAATATTGTCCTTGTTTAAGAATTTCCACATTTCTTTTTCCTTTTTCAATAATAGCAGTAGTTGCAGCATCCAAATCAGAACCAAATTTTGCAAAGGCTTCCAATTCTCTATATTGTGCTTGGTCTAATTTTAAGGTTCCTGCAATCTTTTTCATGGATTTAATTTGCGCATTCCCGCCAACACGAGAAACTGAAATCCCCACATTAATTGCCGGACGAACACCTGATAAAAATAAATTGGATTCTAAGAAAATCTGTCCATCAGTAATAGAAATTACATTGGTTGGGATGTATGCAGAAACATCCCCTGCTTGTGTTTCAATAATTGGGAGGGCTGTTAATGATCCGCCACCTTTTACTTTTCCTTTTAATGATTCTGGCAAGTCATTCATTTGGGCAGCAATTTTATCATCATTAATCACTTTTGCAGCACGCTCTAATAATCTTGAATGTAAATAAAACACATCCCCAGGATATGCTTCTCTCCCTGGAGGTCTTCTAAGTAAAAGGGAAACTTCACGATAAGCAACTGCTTGTTTTGATAAATCATCAAATACAATTAGTGCAGGACGACCTGTATCTCTAAAATATTCACCAATAGCAGCTCCAGCAAATGGCGCATAAAATTGCATTGGCGCAGGATCAGAAGCGTTTGCGGAAATAATTATAGTATATGCTAAAGCTCCAACATCTTCTAATTTTTTGGCCAATGCTGCAACAGTTGATGCTTTTTGTCCAATTGCTACATAAATGCAAAATACGGGTTCACCTCTTTCGTAGAATTCTTTTTGGTTGATAATCGTATCGATTACAACAGCTGTTTTTCCTGTTTGCCTATCACCAATTACCAATTCTCTTTGCCCTCTCCCTATCGGAATCATAGCATCAATCGCTTTAATTCCTGTTTGAAGTGGTTCATTTACTGGCTGTCGGAAAATAACCCCTGGAGCCTTTCTTTCAATGGGCATTTCAAAAGTTTCTCCTTTAATTGGTCCCTTTCCATCAATTGGAATTCCAATAGTATTTATTACGCGCCCCAACATTCCTTCTCCCACATTAATAGAAGCAATTTTTTTGGTTCGCTTTACTACATCCCCTTCTTTAATCCCCTTTGATGGACCTAAAAGAACCGCTCCAATATTATCCTCTTCCAGGTTTAAAACGATTGCTTTTATTCCGTTTTCAAATTCAATTAGCTCTCCTGATTGAACATTTGTTAGGCCATAAATTCGAGCAATACCATCCCCTACTTGTAATACGGTTCCTACTTCTTGTAGATCAGATTCTGATTTGAATCCTGCTAATTGTTGTCTTAAAATTGCTGATACCTCAGCTGGTTTTATTTCTGCCATTTTTTTGTTTTTTTAATTAGAAATCCTGTATATACAAGTTTTTGTTAAATATTTGTCTTAATTCACAAATTGCTTTAGATACACTTGCGTCTAATTGCTTATCTCCCATTCTGATGATTGCTCCACCAATA
>DUAL01000130.1 GCA_012960835.1 Flavobacteriales bacterium
AGGAAAAAACATCATGGTTAGTACTGAAACCCCCATTTGTGACTTTAACACACCTGCTATTGATTTCAACCTCAATATGCGAAGCACAATCTCAACATATACAACATCTTCAAGACAACATTTCTGAGCTAGAAAAAAGAACAAAAAATCCAACTCTTACGCTCTAGGCACAAACTAATAGGGCTTATATAACAAATACTGTTAAAATTAATACTTATTTTTGACATAGAATAAATATGATTGATTTCTTTTGTAAAAAATTACTTGGTGGTGTTTTACTTGCGTTTTTATTGGGATTAAATATCGCCTCTGCCAGTGTAAATATATCTGACACTTTAGTAAAACATATTTCTAATGAAAAAACTGGCTTCGATGAGCTAGATACCAACATTAAAACATATTCAAAAGAAGATGTTTTTTGCGGAGAAGTAAAAGACGATAAACTTATTAAATGTTTTAGGCTTTATACGGATAAAAACCAGACACAACCCTTGAATGGCGTATATAAGGACGGACACTTTACCGTAAAAATTAAAGACGGATATAGGCATGGTAAATATGTTGCCAAGAGAACAGATGGATCTATTAGACTTATCGCAAATTATAAAGACGGTTTATTAGATGGAACAGCGAAACTCTGGTACCACGATGGAAGACTTAGGGTTCATTCTACATGGAAAGATAATAATTTGGTTGAGCCGCCAGCTTTATTCACACCAGCTGGTGATAGAGCGCTAACTTTTTTAAATAAAAAACAAAACTACTTGTTGCATAGCGAGCTATCTTTAGAATTGACTCCAAGCGTATTGGATGGCAATAATAATATTGTTGAGATCGAGGTTCCTGAGAATACAAGTATTGATTCCAATGGATTACTAAATATAAAACCTATTAGTAGAAAAAACAGTCTTGTATTACATAACAAAAAGAAATTTACCGGAACCTTTAAATTTGTTTCTTCGAATTCTGAAGTTGTGGCAATAGACCAATACGTAAGCGGAAAAAGACACGGTGTTTATATAGTTATTGGCAAAACCAGGAGTGAGTGGGTAAAAGGCGTGAATATCGGTATTAACACCTATAAAGCTGAAGAGCTGGATGAAAGCAATAAGCACTATAACAAAAATCTTAAAGATATTTATTTAGATGTGGATAGAGCTAAAGAAAGACGCTATGGAAAAATAGCCTTTGTTCGCATGAATGTTAAAAAATCTAAGATTCATGGAGAAATCGAAGTATTTAGAATATTCGAAGAATCTAAGAGGCGTAATTATTTATATAAATCAGCCTTGAAAGAATATAAAAATGGCTTAAAACACGGCTTTCAATTATATTGGGCTAAAAAAGGATATTTTCCAAAAATTTGCGGAGATGCTTATGTGCACAGTTATGCCGAGCCTGGCATGTATATAGAAAATGAGAACGATACATATATAAATTATGCGGAATTATGTGGTTTAGCGGATCCAAAGAATTTTTACGAATTCCCGGAACATTTAATGTTTGATTTTAGTAGTAGTAGTGTTCTGCCGCCATATTTTAAGGATTATAACGTTAATAAAATAAGAAAGGATGTAGATAGTAGCACTCTTGTAAGAGCCCGAAGTGGAAACCCTATGGATATGGATGTGGCCGATTTCAAAGCTCAATACCAAGGAGGAATGTTATATAAATTAGAAAGCTACAATAAAGATGTAATGACGTACGCTGAAAAATATCTAAATTACACAAGTGAATCAGTTAAGTCTATTTTGAAGAAAAGAGAACTTAAGCAAGGGTCTCTGATAAATATTGTTGGTGACTATTCAAAAAAAACAATAAACAATTCAACTAATATTTTATCTTATAGAGACGATGATCTTCCAAGAGGCCAGCCGTACTTTAATAACGACTATCCAGAATTAGTGGCGAACAGAGTCATGTTAACTAAGACAAATAAGAGAAGGTTAGAGTGTAACCTTGTTGAGCTTACAAAAGATGTGGCTTTATGCGAACAGGATGTGCGAGATTATACTTCGCGTGATGCGGCTTTTATTTTTTCAGCCCCTAGTGTGGATGAATCGGACAATATGAAGAAGATTGAAACTAGATTGAGTTATGTTACTGCTTTTTATAATAATTTAGTTGAAAGGGATTTACCGAAGTATATTGGTGAAATGTCGTTTAATGACAATATAAGAAGATATATAAATATCCTATCATATTATTATGACCCGTCGGTCAACGACAAAGATATTAAAAACTCCTCACCAATTAAGCTCCTTGAAAACCAAAAAGAAAATAAGTACCAAGTAAGGCATAACAAGGAGGCAAAGGATAAAGTGTCTAGCATTTGTACTCGTGTCGAGTCCAACGCACTTACAAGCTATAAAAAAATTGAGAAAGGCAGATTGTCTATTGATGGACTCCAATATACACAAATTACATTTGACGGCATTGATTACTCATATAGAAAAGATCATAGCAGGGAAGATGATAAATTAAACATTAACTCATTAAGCGCTTTGGTGGATGGTAAATATAAAAAAGTTAAGGATGTTAGCTTTGGAAAGCTAGGTTGCACGATAGAAAATATAAAAGAGAAAGAGAAAATAAACTTTATCGTCGACGATGACACCTTTATGAACGATATGTTTGATGATAATTAAATAAAATAAAATAAAATGAATAAAAAAATAATTTTCACAGCTTTCGCTGTATCAATGATAAATACAAATGTAATAGCTGGGTTTTTCGACAACCTTGTGAATAATTTACAAAATGGGGATTTAGGCTCTCTCGTTACCGATGTGGTTACCGATGTTGGTAATGAGATCGATAAGGCGCAGGATGATTCCGATATAAAAAGCAATACAGAATCAAATGATGTTTTAAATAATTTAGGAACTTTGTTCAATAATTCAAATGCGCCAGATAACTCCGATAGCTATTCTGAAGATGAGGCTGAACACAATATTGATAGCGAAGAGAAAAATGCTAATATATTTGTTGTCAGTTATGATCAGTTGACGTCACCAGGGGCTAGTTTTTTTGGCGAGTCAGATTTTAGAAAATACTACAAAAACAAATTGTTTACTGGAATAGCCGATAATAAAGCAGATGATAGAATTCACGACGATTCTAAAATTGGTTTTTACAGAGTTAGAACGACCTTTAAAGACGGTGTAAAGAATGGACTTCAGGAAGCTTGGCATAAAAATGGAAATAAAAAAAATGAGGGAAATGCTGTGCCACGCCCACCTTCTAAAAGGGGATATTTTGCCGAGTTTGATTATGTGGGAGAATACAAAAAATGGCATAAAAATGGTGTTATGGCTAGTTATGATTGGGTTGGAGAAAAACCGAAGGTGGGCTTTGTTAGTAAGCGGTGGAGCTCGGATGGGAATCTAACTAAGAAAGCTGTAGAGCATGCCGATAACACGTGGTCAGTATACTTTAACAAAGTTGGCTTTAAGATTAAAGAATTTGTTAGATACTATCCAGACGTCAATCTCCCAGATAAGGTAACTTTTTGGAATGATGCCGGTATTAAAATATTTGAAGGGCTGGATACTGGTAACCAATCATTTCTGTCATCTCGTCAAAAGTATCATGGCGAGTTTCCCGAAGGTTATGCCGTTCATAGAGACGAAGATGGGGTAATTAAATCGTTACATACAACAAACACAATTTCACTCTCTAACAGTAAGTGTTCGTATGATTATTACATGGCCGAAAAGCCATCAAAATTAGAAATAAAAACCGGAAGCGTCCATACTTCGATTGACAATTACTCAATTACAAGCCACGATTTTATAAACAAATGTATCCCAATCGCATACAAGGTCTGTAAGGAGGCTAATGGAGTTGATAAGTGTGACAAGTTATTCTATCAAGGTAAATATAGTCAAGAATATTTAAACAAGGAGACATACAGGTCTAGACTTGTCAAAATAGATGAAGGAAAGATTGAGGATATCTTAATATCAAACCGTTATAAGAAGTCAAAGTTCAAGGCTAAGGCTAAACTTAGTCGTGATATAGATAGCGATTTAGAGGAAAAACGATTAAATTATTTTAAAGAAATGAATGTTAAAAAGCCAAACATTTACGGTGCTGACGACGTTAAGGTCACCAAAGTTAATGGCAAAAAAGTTTGGAAAGACTTGTCAGGGGAATTAGTAACCGGCGCTATCCTTGGCCCCCGATATGGCAAGGATTTGATTTTTAAGAATTTTTTTCAAGTGAAAAACGGTCTAGTCAATGGCTTGCGCTGGGAGTTTTATTCAACCGGTCAGCCAAAGACTCTTAAAGCAATGAAGGACGGCGTTGAGAATGGCGTTTTTATGAGGTGGGATAAGTACGGGTTTGTGATAACAAAAGCAAAACTCAAAAATGGAAAAACCGATGGTAAGGTTAGATTTTATTACGACAAAGACCTCTTATCAAGAATAACCAATAAAAAATATGAAGCACTCACTTTTCAGAGACCTCTGTTGTCAAACGAGTATGACATTTTTGGCAGGTGGAAATACATAGTTAAAAAATTTTACTCTCAAACACTTCCTTTGCAACAACAGGAGCATCATAAAGACGGTGCGAAAACCGGTCTTGTAACTTTCTATTGGCCAAATGAGAAAAAACGTGTAGAGTACAATGAGGTCGATGGAAAATTAAGTGGAAATATGACATATTACCATCCTTGGGATATGGACGAAAATACCGGAGAACAGAAGGTATCGGACCACGTACTTAAACTTAATCAGGCCACCTATTTAACGGAGTCGGGATTTTTAGGTGGCGTGGAAGCCTTTATGTCCGCAACCGGCATGACAGCAACTATTAATGATGGCCCTGAATTTGGAAGTAAAGATTTAGGCAAGCATCAAAAATACACATCTAAAAGTAGGAATAAGATCAAGCCAGACAGCAAGCTAACTCTTAAGTCTCAGGCTTTTATAACCAAGCCAACGACAGTTCGTTGCCAAACTCAGTCCTCTGAAGGCACGGACGAATTTGTTGCTATGAAAGACAAGATGGTAATTGAAAACGAAAACGACGTTCAAAAGGCCATCGAAGAATGCCAATTGGTTAGAAATGAGTATTTTGATACGCGGCAGAAAATGCTCTGCTTTAAGGGTTACGAAAAACTTTCCGAAGCATCGATATTTGATATTTCTAGGGTTAGGAATAAATGTAAAAATACATATAATAGTAAGAGAGAGAAGCATTCAGACAGCTACCTATATGATATGACACCATTGGATAAAAAATATTTAGAATGCAGCGAAAACCCAAATATGATCTGTTATGACCGCTTATTAAATGATTTCGAATCCGTTGCTAAAAATTACCCTGATCTATCCAACTGGGAAGTTCTTGATAAAGAAAAAATCTTTCTTTTAAAGTGATATAAAAAATAACAATACAAGACTATGAATAAAAAAATAATATTATCAGCTTTTGCTGCATTAGCAATAAATACTAACGTAATAGCGGGTTTTTTTGACAACCTTTTAGATAATTTAAAAACTGGTGATTTAAACTCTCTCGTTACTGATTTGGTTGCTGATGTTGGTAATGAGATCGACAAGGATCAGGATGATTCCGATATAAAAAGCAATACACAGTCAAGTGAGTCCAACCCAACTTATCAAAAGGTAGGATC
>DUAL01000131.1:0-2612 GCA_012960835.1 Flavobacteriales bacterium
TATCTGATCTTGAACTAGTTGGAGGAAAAAATGCATCTTTAGGAGAAATGATTCAGAATTTATCAAAATTAGGAGTAAATATTCCAGGAGGATTTGCCCTTACAGTTGAGGCTTATTGGGAATTTATCAATCATAATAAATTAGATAAGAAAATTAGATCACTCATTAAAAAGATGAAAAAAGATGATTTGATTTCATTGAAGAAAACTGGATTAGAAATAAGGCAATTAATTAGAAATGGTAAGTGGCCGAGACAGGTAAAAGAAGAAATTAGGAATAGCTATACCCTCCTATCTCAAAAATATGGATCAGACATTACAGATGTTGCCGTGCGTTCATCTGCTACTGCTGAAGATTTACCAGAGGCATCTTTTGCAGGACAACAAGAAACTTATTTGAATGTAAGAGGTCCTGAGGAAATTCTTACTTCTGTCAGAAATTGTTTTGCTTCCCTTTTTACAGATCGTGCAATTTCCTATCGTGATGATTTTGGATTCGACCATTTTGATGTTGGACTTTCGGTTTGTGTTCAAAAAATGGTGCGCTCGGATTTGGCTTCATCAGGAGTTGCTTTTTCTTTAGATACTGAAAGTGGATTCAAGGATGTTGTTTTAATAAACGGATCTTATGGATTAGGAGAAAGTGTTGTTCAAGGTACAGTATCTCCAGATGAGTTCTTGATTTTCAAACCAACCTTAAAAGAAGGTTTTGACTCTATTATAGAAAAGAAAATGGGAAAGAAAGAAAATAAAATTATTTATTCAACAGATCCAGGACAGTTAGTAAAAACAGTACATGTTGGTAATACCCAACAAGATGAGTTTTGTATAACAGACCGCCAAGCATTAAAATTAGCAAAATGGGTTTGTATCATTGAAGATTACTACACAAAATTGAAAGGACATTGGTGTCCAATGGATATAGAATGGGCAATTGATGGTCTTTCAGGAAAATTATTTATTGTTCAAGCAAGACCTGAAACCATTCACTCCAGAAAAAAAGATAACTCATTAGTTGAATATATAATTGAAAGTACAGCTGATAAAAATTTAAGACTTTCTGGTATAGCTGTAGGAGATAAAATCGGACAAGGAAAAATTCAAAAAATGTATTCGTTAGATGGTAGAGATGGAAGTTTTGATGGATCAAAATTTCAGGAAGGTGATGTCTTAGTTACTGAAATGACTGACCCAGATTGGGAGCCAATTATGAAAAAGGCTTCTGCAATCATTACAAATAAAGGTGGTAGAACTTGTCATGCAGCAATTGTTGCTCGTGAAATGGGAGTTCCAGCAATTGTTGGTACTGAAAATGGAACTGAAGTTTTATATAATGGGGAAGAAATTACAGTTTCGTGTTCTGAAGGTGATGTTGGGAAAGTATATGATGGAATAATTCCTTTTAAGTTAAAGAAAACTAAATTGGATAATCTGCCTAAAACAAAAACTCCAATTATGCTAAATGTAGCATCACCAGATTTAGCTTTTAAATTTGCACAAATACCAAATGCAGGTGTAGGTCTTGCAAGGGAAGAATTTATTATTAATAATTATATAAAAGCTCATCCCCTTGCTCTTTTAGAACATAAAAGATTAAAAGATGAAGCATTAACAGAAAAAATAAGAGTACTGACTAGGGGGTTTAATAATGAGGAGACTTTTTTTGTAAAACGACTTTCCTATGGAGTAGCAAAAATTGCATCAGCTTTTTATCCAAAACAAGCTATTGTAAGAATGTCCGATTTCAAATCAAATGAATATTACAACCTTTTGGGCGGTAGTTATTTTGAACCAACTGAGGACAATCCCATGATTGGATGGAGAGGAGCAAGTCGTTATTATTCAGATGAGTACGAATATGCATTTGGAATGGAATGTAAAGCCATTAAAAGAGTTAGAGAGAAAATGGGTCTTACAAATGTTACCATTATGATTCCTTTTTGTAGAACTGTTAAAGAGTTAAAGAGCGTTTATAGAGTCATGAAAAAATATGGATTACAAAGAGGGAAAGATGGCTTACAAGTTTATTTAATGGCAGAACTCCCATCTAATATTATAATGGCTGAAGAATTTGCGCAACATATTGATGGGTTTTCAATTGGTTCTAACGATTTAACTCAGCTTACGCTTGGGTTAGATAGGGATTCATCTTTAGTAGCACATATTTATGATGAAAGAGATCCAGCAGTAAAACGATCTATTTCAAACCTTATAAAAGTAGCAAAAAAGACAAAGACAAAAGTTGGAATTTGTGGGCAAGGACCATCAGACTACCCAGATTTTGCACAATTTTTAGTAGAAGAAGGAATAAACACCATTTCGGTAACTCCTGATTCTATGTTAAAAACAATAAAAGCAATAAATAAAATAGAAAATAAAATTAAATCGTTATGACTTCAATTAAGGGGGGAGAATTCCTCATAAAAGACCAAGAAGCACAAGATATCTTTATTCCTGAAGATTTTGGAGAGGAACAATTAATGATGGCTTCTGCAACTAAGGAGTTTGTAGAAAAAGAATTAGATCCTCACAGAGAGAGGTTTGAGAAGAAAGATTATAAACTTACTGAAGACTGCATGAAAAAAGCAGGAGAATTAGGACTTTTGGGAATTA
>DUAL01000131.1:2642-4432 GCA_012960835.1 Flavobacteriales bacterium
TCTGTACTTATTTGCGATAAAATTTCTGGAGCAAATGGTTCTTTTTCTACTACATTTGGTGCACATACCGGAATAGGTACTTTGCCAATTTTATTATATGGTAACGATTCTCAAAAAGAAAAATATTTACCAAAATTAGCTTCAGGAGAATGGATGGGATGTTATTGTTTAACAGAACCAGGTGCTGGATCGGATGCAAATTCAGGAAAGACAAAAGCTGTACTAACAGAAGATGGCAAACACTACCTTATTACAGGACAAAAAATGTGGATTTCAAATGCAGGGTTTGCAGATGTATTCATAGTATTTGCTCGGATAGAAGATGATAAAAACATAACTGGGTTTATATTAGACAAGGGAATGGAGGGTATTACTATGGGAGAAGAAGAATATAAATTGGGACTTAACTCCTCTTCTACTCGACAAGTATTTTTTAATGATGTGAAGGTGCCTATTGAAAGTTTATTAGGAGGGAGAGATAACGGATTTAAAATTGCCATGAATGCCTTAAATGTAGGTAGAATTAAACTATCTGCTGCAGTGTTAGATGCTTGCAGAAGAGTGATTTCCCTTTCTACCAACTATTCGAATGAGCGTATTCAATTTGGAGTTCCTATAGCAAAATTTGGAGCAATAAAACACAAATTAGCAGATATGGCTGTTAGAACTTATGCAATTGAATCAGCAACTTATAGGGCTGGGAATGAAATTGAAAAGAATATAAAAAGATTAGAAAGTGAGGGAGTTGATCGCCAAGAAGCACATCTTAAAGGAATAGAGGAATATGCTATTGAATGTTCTATTGTAAAAGTTTTAGGTTCAGAGACCATTCAGTATTGTTCAGATGAGGGAATTCAAATTTATGGAGGAATGGGATATTCAGCTGAGACTCCAATGGAAGCTGCTTATCGTGATGCCCGAATTGCTAGAATTTATGAAGGAACAAACGAAATCAACAGGATGTTATTAGTAGGAATGATTCTGAAAAAAGCTATGAAAGGAGAGTTGGATATAATGACACCTGCCATGAAAGTTGCTTCAGACTTAATGAGTATCCCTTCATTTGAAACTCCTGATGAAAGCAAACTTTTTGCTATAGAAAAAGAGAATATTAAAAAATTAAAAAAAACCATATTAATGGTAGCAGGAAAGGCTGCACAACATTTTGCAATGGATATTGAAAAAGAACAAGAGGTTCTGATGAGCTTAGCAGATATGATAATAGATGTCTATACAGCAGAGTCTGGATTATTAAGAACAGAAAAACTGTCACTTAAAAATGGTGAAGAAGCTACGCAACATCAAATTACAATGAGTAAATTATTTTTGTATTCTGCAATAAAAAATTGCCAAAAAGCAGGAGAAGAAGTTATTTTATCTTTTGCAGAAGGAGATGAACAAAGAATGTTGTTGATGGGATTAAAACGATTTACAAAAGGTTATACGATTAACCCTAAAGAAATGAGAAGATCTGTTGCAGCAAAACTGATTGAAGAAAATAAGTATTGTTTTTAGAAAAGAGAACAAATGACTCAACTCAAAAATAAAACCATACTGATTACTGGAGGAGCTTCCGGAATTGGAAAAATAATGAGTCGTTTGTCCTTAGAGAGAAATGCAAAAGTTATCATTTGGGATATTAATACTCAAAACATAGAAAATACCTTAAAAAAGTTAAATCCTTTAGGAAATATCACTTCTTATGTGGTTGATATTTCTAATCTTTCACAAATAGAAAAAACTGCAGAACAACTTAAAAAAGAGCATGGATATATTGATATTCTCATCAA
>DUAL01000131.1:4504-5359 GCA_012960835.1 Flavobacteriales bacterium
ATGCATATTTGCAATCAGTTTTTAAAAAATATGATGGAAGAAAATGCTGGACATATTTGCAATATAGCATCCTCAGCCGGCTTAGTTTCTAATCCTAAAATGTCAGTATATGCAGCAAGTAAATGGGCTATTTTTGCATGGTCCGATAGTTTGCGTTTGGAGATGAAGCAACTCAAAATAAATATTAAAGTGACGACTATCCTCCCCTACTATATTAATACTGGAATGTTTGATGGAGTACAATCTCGCATCCCCATTTTGGATGCAGAAGTAGCCGCAATGACTATTATTAAAGCAATAGAAAAGAACAAAAAAATCATTAGCATTCCTGGGTGGATTTATCGTTTCACGCGTTTCGGGCAAGCCTTTATGTCGGTTGATGTGTTTGATTGGTTTGCAGGAAGTATTATGGGAATTTACAAAACCATGGATGATTTTAAAGGGAGAAAATAATTAACTATATCTTTGGAAAATGGATATCTCAAAAATTGTAAATCAGCAGAAGAGTTTCTTTAATTCTAACTCCACAAAAGAGGTTAATCTCAGAATTGAAACTTTGAAAAAGTTAAAACTCATTTTAAAAGAAAATGAGGATAAACTCTATACTGCTATTTATGATGATTTTAAAAAGTCAAAATTTGAAACTTACCTTACGGAACTATCCCTTATTTATAACGAACTGAATGATGCGATTAGGAATCTGAAAAAATGGAGTAAGCAAAAAAGGGTAAGAACCAATCTTGCGAACTTTCCTGCCAAAAGCTATATTATCCCTGAACCATTGGGAACTGTTTTGGTTATTTCCGCTTGGAACTATCCGTATCAAATTGCACTTATTCCTGCTATTTCGGCAAT
>DUAL01000132.1 GCA_012960835.1 Flavobacteriales bacterium
ATTAGTCTTGCTGGAGCTATTATGATGGATATGATGAAACAAATGCAATTGAAACAGAATGGAATGACAGATGTTTTTTCAGTTTCAGTAAGTCAATAATATTATGTACAAAAGGATTTCTCTATTACTGATAATAGGTATCCTTTTTTCTTGTAAAAAAGATTTACCAATTATCATTGGCTGTACAGATTCTTCTGCACTTAATTATAATAATTCAGCAACTTATGATAACGGAAGCTGTATTTATGATACTATTTCGTATGTAACCACACCTTACCTAATAGTTACTCCAAGTGGTTTCCCAAATATGCAAATTCCTGAAAATAATCCAATGACTGTGGAAGGTATTGCTCTTGGAAGAAAGCTTTTTCATGACAAAACGCTGAGTGGAGATGGAACGCAAAGTTGCGCTTCTTGTCATTTGCAAATAGCAGGGTTTTCTGATACTAATCGCTTTAGTAAAGGTATTGATGGCTCTTTTGGCGATAGAAATGCTTCAACGATTATTAATGCTGGATGGAACATTTCCAATTTTTGGGATGGCAGGGCGGTTACTTTGGAAGACCAAGCTTTTGACCCTGTAGTAAACCCAATTGAGATGAATAATACTTGGCAAATTGTGGAGAATATGCTAAATACTAATGCTACTTATAAGGATTTGTTCAAAAAGGTATATAACATTAATGATATAGATTCTACTCATGTAGTTATGGCAATTGCACAATTTGAGCGAACACTTATTTCAGCCAATTCCAGATATGATAAATATTTAAGACAAGAGATACAGCTTACTCCTTCTGAACTAAATGGATATGTTATTTTTAATACTGAACAAGGAGATTGCTTTCATTGTCATAGCACAGATATGTTTATCGATAATTTGTTTCACAATAATGGTTTAGATGCTGAGCCATTTTTGGATTTAGGCCTTGCAAAAGTTACAGGTTTGTCTTCAGATAATGGAAAATTTAAAACCCCAACTTTAAGAAATATAGAATTTTCTGCTCCTTATATGCATGATGGAAGATTTGCTACCTTAGAGCAAGTGGTTGAGCATTATAATAGTGGAGGAAATTTCTCCTCAACAGTCGATCCTTTAATGAAAAAATTAGGGGTTGGCTTGCAACTCACTAATCAGCAAAAACAAGATTTAGTAGCTTTCCTGAAAACCCTTTCAGATACTGATTTTATTACAAATCCAGATTTTACTCCTTAACAAATTTTTTGCTAGCATTTTTTAATCTGAGAATATACATGCCGGCCGGAAGTTTACTTACATCCATTCTATGATTTACTGTAGTTTTCTCCTCTTGCAGCATCAATACTCCTAAAACGGAATAGATTTTTATTTCGCCATTTATTTTGCTCTGAACAAATAATTCTTCTTTTGTTGGGTTTGGGTAAGTCAATAAATTATTAGAGGCATAATTTTCATTGATATTTGTAGTGAGCGTATCTCCAGTAAAATAACTCAATCCACCACAATAGTTACCAATTATCATATCCGGAATTTGGTCGTCATTTATATCTTTAATACACAAAGCCGTTTTAGCTCCTTCAAAAATATTTTGTTCCACACCGCTAATCAGATTAAAGCTCCCACTTAAATTACCATCAATATTGTTATAATGATATATTGCTCCAGAAAAAGAACCAACATACAAATGATATTCTCCATCTAAGTCCACTAAATGTGGTGTACTAAAGCCTGTGCTGATGTAGGTAGAATCTACATCCACCCCTCCAAAATTAGAGACGATACTGTCAAAAACTGCTGTAGTGCTAGTGCCATTGTTTGGAAAATAACTTAATTGTCCTGTACGATCTCCTACTAATAAGTCTAACAATCCATTTCGGTTTACATCAACCAATTGAGGAGCAGCAAAATAACCAACATCTATATGCTCATAATCTGCAACTGCAAGGACAAATGAAGATATTACTCCTCCATTATTGGTAAAATAATGCAACTTTCCATCTGCATCACCCACAATTAAATCTTTATATCCATCCCCATTCAAATCTCCAAATGTAGGATAGATATTCAGTGCAGGAATATTCAAGATTATATTTAGATTAATGTTTGATATTCCTCCAAAATCCCTTGTAATTAAATCGTAAGATGCCTGATTGTTAGTTCCAATATTTTCAAAAAGAGCAAGCCCAGATACATCATTACCACTCACATCATGATAGCCATAATTTCCTACTACAAGATCCATCAAACTGTCATTGTTATAATCGAAAAAAACCGGATAAGCTCCTTCTCCTAAATCAATCATTTCTTCTTGTAAAAACGATTTGCTTACAAAATTGAAATCTGGCTGGGTGTTAGTTCCACTATTGGCATAAAGCCAAACGCTTTCAAAATTTTCTGAGTTTGCTTGGCTATTAGTAGTAACTACCAAATCTTTTATTCCATCATGAGTTACATCCAAATAAAATGGTGCCGGAAACAAATGAATATCCGCCCCCATAGTGTTATTATTATTGGCAGGAAAAATACTATCGATTGCACTGATGTTCGCATTTGCACTATCCCCACCATTGATTAGCAAATTCAGATTATTATAGCTAATGTCTCCTAAAATCAAATCTTTATCAGTATCATCATCCACATCAATGGCAAGTAAAGTAGAGCCCGAATGTTTTTGTTTGCTATAAGTTGTTGCGGTGTATGCAGGGCTACAACTATCAGGAGAACAAGCACTGCAATTAATCAAATAACTATTTAACCCTTCAAAAAAATTGCCCCAACAAGCTTTCTCATATTGGAAAGCTAAAGTATCACAACTGCCAGTTAATTCCATGGCCATATTTCTGTGGTACTCCACAAAACCACCGATAATAGAAAAGGTAAGGATATCTAAATCCCCATCATTATCAATATCAGAAATAGCAGGAAGATCTTGTGAACTTACATACAGATTTAAAGGCAGGGAACCTCCATAATCTGAAAGCAAAAGAGAAGTAACCATATTAAATGAAAGAGAAGTTGTGGAAGTATTTTTTAGCACTGCAATTCCAGCAGAAGAATAAGTGAAAATATCTTGTTTCCCATCACAATTATAATCTGCAAGAATTACCCAATCGTGGAGATGATTCGAAAATGCAGAACGATATTCTGGCGCAAAAACATACTCCCCATTTACATCTAAAAAAGGGGTAAGTTTATTACCTGTTCTATCGAAAAAAAGAAGGTCATTAATACCATCCAAATTTAAATCAATTTCTGATGGTTGCATGGCATTGATACCACCAACCCAAGCATGTTTGAAACCATTAGCGTTTTCCATTACTGATATGGTAGTGTCTCTACTGAAATTTATTTGAGAAAAAGCATTGTCTGAAATAAGAAAAATAAATGCTAAAAAGAAATAAAATATTTTCATATTTTTGAAATTAAATTCTAAACAAAGAAAACCAATAAAAATTAAATTGTTGGGGCAAACGATTGATTTTCTCAACAATTAATTTTTTCCATATTTTAATTTCTTCATGATACAAAAATAAAGTAACTGAATTAAGATGCTATGCTAAGCATAATAAATGAAAAAAGTTCGAACTTAGGACCGTAAGGTCCACAAAAAATAAACCCACTGAAAAGCTAGCCTGTTGTTTATTGGAAATATAAATTTTACAACAACCCAAACTGACTCAAATGATGCGTAAAATGCTTCTTTTGGAATAGTAACCATTGTTCTGCATTTAATTCTTCAATATCTTCTGCAATTCCATCATTAAAATTATAACTAATATCTTTTGGTATTTCTATTCCTCTACTTATGGGTTTGTTAGTATATAAAAAGGCAATGGCTTTTTTTATGTGTTTTTCTTTTATGACTAATTTAGCATTTCCTAAGTGCATCATTTTACTGCTTTGCATCAAATGAATGAGCATTTTTTTGGCAGTCATTGTTCCCCAAGTAGGTTTTGTGTCTTCTGATAGTTTCTTTAGAGATGAAGAAATGGTAGTCGTAAAAAAAATATTGAGTTCTCTTTTCATTTTATAAGATGATATTAAATAGAGATAGTAATAGTATTCTTTTCATCCTACAAACTTACAAATACTTTCGGAGAAAGATTAAAATTATTATCGTAAGGTTCTTAAGCATTTTTTATAATTTAGCTTTATGGAAATAAAAATTAGAAAAGGCGTTAAAACAGATTTACCTTCGGTTTTAAAACTAATTAAGGAGCTTGCGGACTATGAAAATGCAAAAGATCAAGTTACAATTACATTAGATAATTTAGAACAGGATGGATTTGGCCATCATCCTTGGTATTGGTTTTTGGTTGCCGAAAAAGAAGATGAAATTGTTGGTTTATCTTTTTATTGGATTCGTTACTCTACTTGGAAAGGTAAATTCTTATTTCTTGAGGATTTTATAATTAAAGACGAATATAGAAGACAAGGTGTCGGATCTAAATTATTTGAAGAAACAATAAAAATTTGTAAAAAATTAAGACTAAATGGTATGATATGGCAAGTATTAGATTGGAATACTCCTGCAATAGATTTCTATAAAAAGTATAATGCGGATATTAGTAGTAAGTGGTTAAATGGTAAACTTACAAAAAAACAAATTGATGAGATTTGTTCTTAGTCGTCAAGAAAGAGAACATAAGTACTTATTTATTTCCAAAATAATCAAAAACTGAAAAATCTTCACTTCCACTTGGAAAGTCTGGAAACATATTTACATCCCATGTTTTTGTTGCCCACTCATCACAAGTTCCATCTCCAAAATCAATAGAAGCAACCCAGTAATTATCTGAATCATAGTACTCAAAAAGACCAGACACTGGAGTCATTATAGTTTTGTCCCATTGCGCAAAATAACATGATGTTTTTACAATTGGACTAACTTCAACCTCAGTATATCCTTTTTCAGTATATGCTTTTCTCATATACTGAGCGTCATTACTAACTATATTGAATGCAACTTCTTCTTTCTCACATGAAGAAAAAATGAATAAAAGTCCAAAGCATATGGCAATTGGATATATTGATAATTCTTTAATTGTATTCATTTCTTACGAGTTTTATTTTCACAAATGTACAATAAAATTTAGATTCTTATTGCTTTACAAAAGTTTGAAATTAGGACTGTTTAGAATCCGATAATAAATAAACCCACTCAAGAGTGGGTTTCCTTTTATTTAATTAAATGGATTCGTAGCCCAAATATTAAGCTCATTAATAAAGCCTCTATCATCCATCTCAATTGCAGAGATTATTGAATGAGATATTTCCTTTGGAGTTAACTTATTATCTA
>DUAL01000133.1 GCA_012960835.1 Flavobacteriales bacterium
CAGTAGTAATAACATCATAATAGTTTTGCATACGTTTTTGATTTGAGTAATCCCCAGAAAATAGGAGTTTTAGCTCATTCATACAGTGAATTATTATATTTTTCATAATCTATACTCTAACTTTGTTTAACAGTTAGATCTAAGTATACAAGTAGTAGACTTATTCCATACTTAACACTAAAAAACTTTCCATATTAAAAACACAATCCCAGCTACAACTGCCAGACTTATATTTTTTATTAACTCCAGTTTTTGATCTTGCTGCTCCATTCTCTCTTGGACTAATGATTTTAAATTACTCTCGATTGCCTCTATCGTATCTTTGCTTTCTCTTCTAATATCTATTTGAATATCAGACTTATGTTTGTCTAGGCGAGTAACAATCGAAGAATCAATATCTTTATAAAATTTCTTGTTATCATCCTCGATGATTTGTATTTTGTTTAGAATCTTTGATTCAACCTCTTTAAGAAGATTGTTCACCTTACTCTCTAGATCTTCTACATTATTTTTAATACCAGTCGATATTTCACTTAACTCTTTATTGCCACTTTTAAGAGATGTTAAATTTTCAGATATACTGACTTTAATGTCAGATATCTCTGAATGTACTGAAGCAAAATCACCTAGCTCTTCTGCTTGTTTCTCTAAATCATCAATCAAATTATCCAGCTTTTTTAAATTTGGCATAGTTACTCCTATTAATTTTTGTTAGTCTATTATTAATACTCTCAAGAATTGTTGATGTTGAAAAACTATCATTAAGCGAATCAGACAATTCAAACAATAATTCTTTACTATCAAACACTTTATACAGAGAGTCAGATAATAAGTTTTTATTCTTATCATCACACTCCATTCCTATCTCGATGATACGCTTAATTACTATTTCTCTATTTTCTTCAGGATAATTTCTTACTTCTTTTAACGCTCCCTCTAGTCTAGATCTGCCATCGGCATTATCATAATCATCTAATAATAATCTTAATAGCCCACTGACCATATCCAAACCAGTGTTATACATATAGCTTTCTAAATACCTACTTAACCCATCCCTGCGACTTTCTTGCTCTTTTACTGATAAAAACTGATGACTTTTTTTTCTGCTTTTTTTATGATAAAAAATATCAAACCAGTCCTCAAAGTCATTTGGGTTGTCGGCAATTTGCTGAAAATTATAGCTTGACCTAGAAAACTTAAAGTAATTCTCTAGTCTTGTTTTAAACTCTATATTGTTTATAACACCATCAGAGAAATCACAACAATTCTCGTAAATATTCTTTAACGATTGCCTTCTGTTATATGCGAAGTTATCATAAGACCATTGTAATAATACTAATATGTATTTATCTATATTAGAATAACTTTCTGGAGCGTCAAATAAAATCTTTTTGTAAGACTTGTATTTATCATCCTCTCTAACCTTTTCTATTGAAAAATCCTTATCATATTTATATATTGTGGATAGCATAGAATCTCGGACTGTGTCTTCAGTAAAATTTAAAAAATCTACCTCAAACTCACCACCCTGGAAGAAATTACTAATCGTCCAATCTTTAGCAATACCAAGTTGTTTCAATCGGTAAATTGCTTTTTCTGTTCTAGATTTATCGCAACCAAGATCCCTTCCATTTACAGCTATTCCAACAGCGCCTGAAGATGCAAAAATTTCATACATGTTTTTAATAATTTTAAATTCATCTTTAATAACATCCATCCCTATAGTGAAGAAAAATAAATTTGTATTAATATCACCCTTTATATTTTTATAGGTTTTTTGAATCTTACTTAATGTTGTCCCCCTTTCCCAGATTTGATTTAAATTTGAGTTTTTTTCAGATTTTGATAACAACACATAGCACTTGGCAGGGCTGTCTTTAAATTTTGGCTTATCTCTTCCCGCTCTACCTGCTTCTTGATATAGAGATTCCATTGACCCTGGGATTCCATAATGGAATGTATAAAAGATATTTCCTTTGTTTATGCCCATACCGAACGCTTTTGTTGCTGCAAGCAATGAAAACTCATTATTCTTAAAGTCGTTTTGAACTTGAAGCTTGTATTCATTAAATTGCTCAGAGGACATTACAGGGCGTTGTGCTATTTTTGGAACTGAGCCTGAATAATATCTTACGTCTTCTTCAAAGTTATTGCTCAATTCTTGTGAGAGCTTGTAGCAACCTTTTGGACCATTAACTGTCGGTGTAAAAATAATTCCACATTTTGTATTATTTCCATCAGTATTTAATATCCCTATGTCACTTTTTAATATGCTTAATTCTTTTTGAAGGGCATCAAATTTATTGTGCTTGTCATCTATCACACTAAATTCTAACTCTTCTCGTGTGTAATCTGAAGGTGTTTTTACATTGTCTTGTTCTATTCCGAATTCAACTTGAATGTCTTTAAGCACATTTGTTGATGCTGTAGCTGTGAGCCCTATATATTTAAAATTTTTACAAAATCTATCAATAGTACTGGCAAGGTTTAAATACGAAGTTCTGAAATCGTGCCCCCACTCCGATAAACAATGAACCTCATCAATCACTGCGTATGCCACATTAAACTCTTTATTTACTGAGATGAAGTAATGCCTAAATACTTTCAATTGAAATCTTTCTGGGGAGATAAATATAAAGAAATATTTACCACTTGCAAACTCTTTTTGCGTTCTAGCCCTATCTTCGCCATCACTATCGCCAGTTATATAATTTGTTCTAGTAAATAAAGACAAGTCTAGGTCTGTTTTTTGATCATACATCAATGATTTTATTGGGCATACAACAAAACTAATTGCTGGCTGAAGTATGGCAGATAACTGATAACAAACTGATTTACCGCTACCAGTAGGGAGGAGCCCTAACGTGTCATTTCTAGATAAAGCATTAACTATAATTGGAAGCTGACCCTCTCTGAAAGCGAGAGAGTTAAAGTCCATTCCATAATTATGAAGAAATAAATTCCAAAGAAAGAATAAAAGTGGCTCTTCATCAGAATTCTTACCACCAACAATTAATTTGTAGTTAATTAAATCTGTCGTAGAGATTTTAAAATAATCATACTGCTCAAAAGAAGAAAACTTTAATTTTCCTACTGAATCCCCAGATTTAAAAAATAAATATTCATCTAGATAGTCTGTCCTAACAAAAATAATATCTCTAAAAGTTTGAAATTCATCCGTATATCTTTTTAGTAAACTAAAATCTACTTTTATGGATTTTCTATCAGAAGAGAAGTCTTCTAAGGAATTTAGTATGTTGATTTCAACATCTGGTTTAGTGTATTTTATTTTATGTAGCTTGAGTATATTGTCTAGCCATATAAACAAATCATCAATTGCCAATCTTGCAAAACCACCAATATCTCTTTCGATAATTTCAAAATTCCATTTATTCCCAAACTTCAACAATCCATTCTCAATAAGTTCTAAAATTAATAATTGGAATCTAATTATTGCAGTTGATAAGTAATAATGATTATTTATATCAACTCCATTAAATGCTTTTTTGTAATCACCTAAAGAAATAAAGCTGCTGTCGCTTAGTTTTCTTGTCTTTTGTGTAGACTCTACTTTGTCTATTCTTTTCTTAATTTCATCAATCTTACCAATAAATATGTCGCTCTCTGCGTCTAAATCTTTGGTAGTTATTCGTACTGTCTTTATTCCATATTTAGCTGTATAGGCATCTCTGAGGCTGTCCTTATCTTTATTGTGCTGACTCCCATCAATTTCAATAATCAAGTATGCTTGTGGCAAGTAAAAATCAACCTGCTGATCAATAAAATCTTCCACATGCATTTGGGTTATATCATTTACAGGAAATTCTGGAATTATTAATTGTTGTATATATTTGTATTCTGAGAGATATTTTGGAATTAAATCTTCAAAAAATCTTTTTGCTGGAAAGTTATTTTTTTCTACATCGCCTCTAATTATTCTTTCCCATTTAGGAGTCGAATTATCAATTAACGGAAGTGCTGTATTAAAATCATCAAAGGTGTGTATTCTTCCTATTTTTTCTTGAAGAAAATAAGATAAAGAGGTTGGCTTCCCCCTTTGTAATATGTTTTTTATTATGCAAATTGCAGGCGTGTATTTATTTTTAACTACAGCTTTTGACGGGATATTTTGAAAAACAAAATTATGATTTGTATTCGAATAGTTAGCAGAAAACTTTTTCATATAACATCCTTCAGGCCTATAATGACACTTATTGTACGCTCAATTAAGTATGGAGAGACAGTGCTCTTGGGTAAAAACAACGGGTTTTCAAGAGTTAATAAATTATCAGTAATGGTCGCTGATCGCTCTGATAAAATTTAAATAACAACAAGGAGTAGATATGCCTGAGAGAATATATCTTGCAAATGGTACTGAAAAATTCAATGGTGATATTATCGAATTTTCATTAAACCTTTCAAAAATGGATCAAGCAAAGAAATTTATGTTTGAATTCAAGGGTGATACGTATATAAAATTAAAAGTTGTTAAAAAACGTGATGGTGCTGATCAATATGGCAAAACCCATTACGTTGAGGTGGATACATTTAACCCAAATCAAAAAAGTGAAGCGCAACCAACAAGTCAAGCGGAGACAAAAGACGATGATCCGTTCGGTGATGATATGCCTTTCTAGAATGAAAAAACTAGTCTTGCTTGTAATGCGACTATATTAATATTTTTTTACATATAAAGTGTCTTATGAAAAATAGTGAGATTATTAGCAAGTTAGCTTCTGGAGTTAATCCATTAAATGGTGAAAGTTTGCCAAACGATGGCTTATACAACGATCCGGTTATTATTAGAGCTCTTTTCTCTGCAGTACAAGCGATGCAAGGAGGTAGTGCTAACAATCCTACATCGAAAGATAAGCAGAAAGACAATGCGCGTAAAGGTAAACCTAAAAATGCTGGTATGCCTTGGACGCAAGAGCTTAAAGATAAGTTATCAGAAGAGTACAAAAACGGCTCTACGGTTGAGGATCTGTCAATTAGTTTTGAGCGTACAGAGGGCGCTATGAAGGCTGAACTGGTTAGGCAAGGGTTAATGGATGTAAGTGAGGTTAATTATCCAGTTAGAATGGAAAAAATAAAAACAGGATTTAATAATGTAACAAGTGGTGAAGACATTGATTTAGACGATGATGACCTTCCATTTTCCTAATATTTTTTTTAAAGAGATAACTATGAAATCTATAAAAATCTTTTCAGAATATCTAATTTTAGTACGCCTGAAGTAAACTTACGTGGAACGTCTATCACACTG
>DUAL01000134.1 GCA_012960835.1 Flavobacteriales bacterium
ACGCAAGAGTGAATAATGCAATTAAGCAGCTAGAGTTAATCGGAAATTTGTCTAACTCTTCATCCTACGATTACACCGATGATGAAGTTAGAAAAATTATGGGCACATTAAATCAAAAGGTTAAAGAAATTAGCTTTAAATTTCAAGAAAGCCTAAAAAAAGAAAAGTTTAAATTATAAATAATTATGAGTTCAGAGCAAAAACTAAGATTTTATCCAGCTGTTCAACAGACAGGGTTTACTAATTCCTCCTTATCATCCTCAAACGACAAGGACCCCTCTGTAATTGTGAGAGAGATTGTTCAAAATTCATTAGATGCTGCTCTTTTAGATGCTAAAAAAGATCAAGCAGAAATAAAGTTTGAACTTAAAGATATATTAAAAACGCAGATTCCTGGTTATGATAAATATTTATCTGCAATCAAATCAATAGAAAAAAACATTGAGAATTCAGGCAGTGATCAAGAGAGGGATATATTATCAGATATACAAAAAGAGATAGAAAGTGACAGCATTTCAGTTTTAATGGTGACTGACAATGGAATTGGTTTTGATGATGTTAGATTACATGCTATTTTTTCAGACGGAGTTAGTTTAAAACCTGATCCTACAGCTGCAGGATCATACGGTAATGGTCATTTTTCAGCATTTAACATTTCGGGATTACGTTATGTTTTTTATGGGGGTATTCTTGATAACGGTTCAAGGGTTGCTTCAGGACAAGCACTCCTGAGAACATTTGTGGATAATGATGGCCTAAAAACAGGTTATGGCTTTTATACTACAAGCAATGATGCATTAATTAAAGGAAATAATGTTTATCCAACTGGAAAGAAAATTCCTGAAATAATCTCAAAAGAGCTTGATGAGTTCAAAGGTTCAGGCTCTATTTTAGCTATTTTTGGATTTAATTTTTTTGGTCAAGATAAGGATAGATTTTTTGATTTAATCTCTAGTTCAGTTGCAAGAAATTTTTTCGTTGCTCTGCACAATGAAGAGTTAGTTGTCGAGATTGCCAATAAGAATAAAAAAATATTATTAAATAAAGGTACGCTTGAATCTATTTTAGAAAGCACATCAGAAGTTAAGTCAGGTAGAGAAAAATTACCAAGTTATAAGATTGCCAAGAAATTTTATAATATTCTACTTAATGGAAACAGGCAAGATGTCGATACAGATGAGGGCAAGGTGATAGTTTGTTTTGAGAATTCAGAGACTGATACACAGTTGGCTGTTTGTCGAAATGGCATGTGGATTAGTAAAAACTTACCGAACCCATTGAGTATTGGAAATTTTTCTGAATACAGAAATTTCAATGCGTTAATCTTGCCATATAAAGCAACAAATCTTTCACGATTAATGAGAAAGATTGAAGGAAGTATGCATGCTGATTTGTATCTCAATAGGTTTAAATCCTCTACTAACAGAACAGAATTTCAGAAATCTCTTGATGCAATTAAGATGTTTCTTCATTCTAAAATTGAAAAAAACGATGATGAGTCGTTTGACGTTAACATTCCAGAATTATCAATCCAAATGCTTGGAAGTTCCACTAGTAAGGTTAAAACTTCTAGGAGTAGCAATAAGGTCTCAAAGAAGCCTTCTGCTCAGAGGGATGTTGATGGAGATGGAACTGAGGACAAAAAAAAGACGTCGGAACGTGGGAATAGCAAACTTAAAACTGATAAGAAAAAACGTTCTGGCAGTCCATTTTATGTTGCTTCAGCATCTGCTAGGCACACTAATGACGGAGCTAAAATTATTTTCAAGGCAGATAAGAATAGCGAAAATTTGTTATTAATATTGAGAATTGATGATGGAACTGATCCTTCTTGCGATTCTTTAGGCTATGTTCCTCCAATAGAAATTAAAAGCGCATCTTTAAATAATGAAAAACTACTTATTGATAATAACGATACAATTGTTATAGGTAAAGTTGATGCAGATGAATTGGTCAATATTTCTATTGACTATTCTCTTGATTCCAATTTGAAAAATTTTGGTGTTATTTACGACTTCTACAGTACAAAATCAACGAGGAGCGAGTAATGAATAGTGTTAATTCGTATTTGTTCCCAGTGCTAGAAGAGGGAAGGTTTGATTATAATGATAGTTGTAGCTATAGTGTAAATCAGGTCGCAAGTGGATCTGATGGGGTAATAACGCTAGAACACCACCTTGTTGGAGATTCTTTTGTTTCTCAATTAATAAAAAACGGAGATGCAAGATTTGCTTGCACTGTTGTTTTGAAAAGCTCCTTATATAGAAAAACAGTTACTGTGGAACCCAATAATAGTGCAAGAGTGCTGCAAGTTGTAGAATTGCCAAAGACACTTGAAATTATGGATTTTTACCCAACAATTGTTTATACGGGTACTGATAGAGAAATCAAAGTTGCTGATGATATGGGGCTTAGTAAAATTTGGCAAAAATCTTCATTTGATCTTTTACAAGGCTCTATATTGGCAAAGGAAAGCTGGATGGAGCTAGAAACTACTGCAGGTGATCTTATTACAGTTATAAGTGATGATAGTCAAAGAGAGGGGTCGTTTCAAGTAGAGATCAATCAACAAGAAGGAGGAAGGTTTGTTGCGAAGGTGCATCCTGATTTATATGCAAATTTAAATAACTCAAAAGGGTCTTTACATTTTAATAGTGTAGTCACACATATGCTATCTTCTGGATTTCAAAAATTACACGATGAATTTCAAAATGAAGATGTGGGTCATTTAACTAATTTTAATTTTATTAAAAAGAAGCTAGAACAAGATTCGTTGAATCCGTGGGGGTCTGAAGGATTTGATGCAACATTAATAGCGTGTTATTTTTTACCTCATGCATTTAAGAATACACAATTGGATGACGGATATGAGTTATAGTGACTTAAGAAGAATTGTTGGAAAAAACTCCAATAAAGAAGAATGCATAAAGCTTTTAGAAGCCTCCACCGATAAAGAAAGTTTTTTAAACTTTATATATAAATATATAGATAAAAATACTTTATTGGGTGAGGTTGATATTTCAAAATTTGACGAACCCTTATCTGAAAAAGAGTATAGAAGCATTCCATATTTTCATCAACAGAGTTTGTTTATATTATTTGAGAGTCAAAGCATAACTCCTATTTCAGCTTCTGATCCAGAGTTTTGGTTGTCGGTTACATTGCAAGCTATAAAAAACAATATCATTTCTCCATCTTTTCTTGCGTTTCCAGAAGTAGAAGGTTCTGCCAATAGTGGAAAATTAGAAATTGAAAAAGCCCTCAAAAGTGAAACATCTACTATAAAGAAGATGTTTAGAAAAAGAGGTAATAACCCTTTGTGGTTAACGGTGTCTCGCAAAATTCTCAAAAGTGCTTTTGGTCATATTGAAGCTAGAGGAAAAAAAGGCATATACCAAGACATACCTTTTGCTACTGCGTGGTGGATAAGTTATATATCCAATGAAGTGTCTAAATCAACTACCCTGGAGGCAAAAGAAATTAGCCTGTATTTGATTAACAATAAAACTCTTCGGAATGAGATATTTATGCGTATGTCAGGATCATTAACTATTCTTGCGGATAATAATATAAGAGATGCAATCTTTTTATACTTATTACCACTGGAAGGCGAGAGTAAAATGACAGCGACGAAATTTACTTCGGCAAATTCTAAAAATCCTGGCTTTGCTAAGAGAATAGGTATCGAATCTTCTTGGAGGTGCATGGGGGCGTTAGAATCAATAGATAATGTTAAGATATTGGAGCAAATAGCACAATGATTAATACGTATAAAGTTAATTATGCACACGATAATCATAAAGATTTTCCACATGTAGTAAAATTTTCTGGAGGTCGGTCTAGTGGGATGTTATTGTTTATTTTGCTAAAAAATGGCTTATTAAGCGCTGAAAGAGGCGATGTTGTTGTTTTTAATAACACTTCTGCAGAACATTCTGCTACATACAAGTTTGTTACGGAATGCAAAGAAAGATGTGAAAAAGATTATGGAATTCCATTCTTTATAACTGAATTTGCAACCTATGAGGATTGTGCTAAAGGAGTTTATACTCGATTTTCTACATACAAGCTTGTAAATGAAAAACCTTTTTCAAAACATAATCCTGATGGCTATCATTATAAAGGTGAAGTATTTGAAGAAGTGGTTTCTAAAAGTGGGTATTTACCAAATAAACACAAAAGCAGGACATGCACATTGGAAATGAAACTCAAGGTTTCAAACCAATTTCTTAGAGATTGGTTTTCTAACAGTGCTCAAATTGATAGGCTAGGCCATTTTGGAAAATCTAGTAGAATTGATGAAGATGAAATATATAAATTACATCTTCGACATAGTGGAAGCACTCCAAAAGAAATATACTTGTCAAAGAAAAAATTCAGCTGGTCAAGACCATTAAGTAGACCAGAGCAAAATTTTTTAGATTTTTCTATAGTTGGAAAATCTAAAGTTACAAACCCCATGATTATTGACAACACCTTATCAAAAGTTGACCTAGAATATGGAGAAGTGGAATATTGTAATTTTATTGGATTTAGATATGATGAACCAAGAAGGCTTGCCAAAATGAAAAAAAGGGTTATGGAAGAAAGCGAAAACGATGATTTATCATATGTTGCAACTGGAATGGGAGAGCATATATATGTTCCTTTGTGTGAGTTGGAAATAACCAACAAAGATGTTGCTGAATTTTGGTCTAATCAGGGCTGGGATCTTGACTTACCCAACAATGGTGAAATGTCAAATTGTGTATATTGCTTTATGAAGGGAAACAAGTTGTTAAATATAGCAAAAGATGAAAAACCTTTACTAGGTAACAAGGACCTTACTCCTGAAAATATATTATGGTGGGCCAATCTTGAAGAAAAATATCGCAGAGATTTGGTTGCTGAAAATAGGGAAATTCGCTCAAATAACAAGTCTAATCCATATATAGGTTTTTTTGGTAGAAGTAGCCAAATGTCGTACAGAATTCTTGATAACCTAAAAGACATGAGTCAAATAAATAAAGCAACTAATATTGAAAATATTGAGGAGCTTAATTCATTGCCTTGTGATTGTACTGACTGAAAAAAAGGGACGTCTTGAATTCAAAATTCAAGTGCAACACTTTTGTTATTCTCAATTAAAATTTGTTTCATTATATCCTGTGGTGTTTTAAAGCCAAATCTTTTTCTCCCGAAAAGACCGACGCTGAAGCCTATGAAAGGCTTGACAATATGGACGCACTAAAGCTGCTAAAACTGGCCGTAGAACAG
>DUAL01000135.1:0-3079 GCA_012960835.1 Flavobacteriales bacterium
ATTTATGCATGTAATGGCATTCTATTCAACCATGAATCACCAGTCCGTGGAGAAACGTTTGTAACTAGGAAGATTACTAGAGCATTGGCACGCATAAAACTAGGGCTTCAAGAGTGTTTGTATCTAGGCAATATTGATGCAAAAAGAGACTGGGGGCACGCAAAAGATTATGTTGAAATGCAATGGTTGATGCTTCAACAAGACATACCTGAAGATTTTACAATTTCTACCGGCGTCCAGTATTCTGTTCGAGAATTCATCGAGATAGCTGCTAAGGAAATTGATATGAATATTGCTTGGAAAGGGCTAGGTATCGATGAGGTGGGTCTTGTTGATAAAACTGAAAGGGTTGTTGTTCGCATTGATCCAAGGTACTTTAGACCTACTGAGGTAGAGACGCTTTTGGGTGACTCTTCAAAGGCAGCATCTAAACTTAATTGGCGACCTAAGATTTCGTTTGAAGAGCTTGTAAAAGAGATGATGAGTGCTGACTTGGAAGAGGCTAGAAGGGACAAGCTATGCAAAGAAAAAGGTTTTAATGTGCCGAACTATCATGAATAAGCATTACAAGAAAGATTGCACTAAGAAAACATAGGTTTATAAAAAAGTGAAATTTTCAATAAAAACAAACAATGTAGAAAATGTTCTGTTAGTGGATGGTATTACTAGGACGGGAAAGTTTCTTTTAGCAAAGATTGTATCAGAGTTTGAAGACATTGAGTTTTTTCAATCATTACCAGCTCTTGAGCATATTCCATATATGTTTGGGCTTGGCGGAATGAGTAGAGATACTGCCATATCTTTGATTAAATCAACTATTGATTATGCAGCATATGATCAATTTTTAGGAAGGGGTCTTAATCACAGGGTTCTTGATAGATCGTCAATTTATAATTCTAGCGACTCTGCATCATACTTAAAAAGACAGTTCGAAAATTTAGAGAGTAATGATATTTTGCGATTAATGAGAAGTAATAGTAAATCTTTTTTCTTTGTTACACATAATATACTTGCCAATATAGATATATTTTTAGATGCATATCCACGCTTGAAGATGATATACATTGTAAGGAATCCAGTTGATCTCGTATATTCCTGGAATAGAAAAGAGTATGGAAAAGTCAACTCGAAAGATTTTTTAACCATGAGTCCAGATATTGAGAAGAACGGATATTCAGTTCCATGGTATTACAGTAATTGGAGTGATGAGTATAAAAAACTTGGGGAGATTGACCTTATTGTCAAATCCATAAAAACTATACTAGCATTAACTGCCAAAAAGATTTTATCCTTGTCAGATATAGAAAAGCGGAAAATACACATAATAAGGTATGAAGATCTAGTGACGAACCCTTTAAATGAATTGAAAAAAGTAGAAGTTTTTTTAGGAAAGTCAATAAACTGCCAAGTTAAGGACATCCTACTTAAAGAAGGCCTTCCAAATAAAGGCATTGTAAATAAGCAAGAAGAAAAATCTAAGTTTATATTTGACCTGACATCTGAGAAATATACAAAAATTCTAAAAAATATGGAGCGTGATTATCTTAATGGTGATGATTATTGTGGACTCAGTATTTTGTAATATAATCAAGCCCAATATTATTTATCATGAAGTCTGAATATAATAATATAGAGGTTGACTTATCTAGTGCAGATAATGTATTTTGTGATAGTGTAGATGCAATTAACTGGGCCTATGATGCAGGGTTAAATACAAAATCGATAATCAAAACCAACTCACCAGCCCTTGCCTGGGAGAAAAATAAAAATGTGTTTCGTTTAGATTCCAAATGGGATATAAACCAAATGAAGCAGTTTCAAAGCACTATAGGCGATTTGTCTAAGGCTGTTTTTGATAGTGTCAAGACAATCAATGGAATTTTTCACGAAGAGGCTCTATGTGTGAGCATGGTAACGGTTGAGTTTCAAAGATTATTGTTTAAAGCATCTTGCCTAACTAGAGACGATGTAAGTAACCCCGTATTGTTTATCCGAGTTGAAGGAGATGGCGGGCCTAATGGAAACAATATGAACCCACCATGGGATAGAATCTTTAAGGATAATAAAAGGTTTAATATTATTACCTACCAACAGGAGAAAGAATGGAATGTTCTTAACACTGAAAGTGTCTCTTGGTACCGCAGAATTAGAGTTGCTGGAGTAGAAACTCTAATTTATAGGATTTTGTTAAAAATTACAAATTTTTTACCTAAAAACCTTTTTAAGAAAAAAGTTTTTGTATATAGGGAAAACGAGCTTGTTATTGAGGTCGCTACAAACCTTGCATTACGTGGTGTAAAAATTAATAGCATAAGGCCTGGAAAACAATCCAAACTTGAAAAATCGGATTCTTTCTTTTTAATTAAGAATAAGATTGATTCCATTATAAGAAAAAGAGTAAAGGATTGGGTGATACCAGAAATAGCATCAAGATGTGAACAAATTTTTTTTGAGAATCTTGAGAAGAGGCTCAATTTATTTTTTGAAAATCGTGCAAAATGGAATGAAGCAGTTGATCAAATTAGGGTGGAAAAAGGGGTTTTGTTAACTAATCACCCTTCAGGTGTGCAAGGCTTTGCAATAACTTCGTTGTGCAGAGAAAAAGAGGTGCCTGTAATAACTGCACAACATGGTGTTACACCGGAAATATCTAAGTATTATGACGAGATAGAGTATGGATCAGACCCTAATACCTGTGATTGTTATTTGGCATATAATGAAACATCAGCCAATATTGCTCAAAATTCACACTTTTCCATAGGAAAATCTTTTGTTGCTGGAATTTCGTTAAGACACTTACGCATGTCATCAACAGGAAGAGCTGCCAATAAAATTTTTCCATTAGTGTATATATCTACCAACATATACAAGGGTAATCTTGGGCCTTTTATTAGTGCACTCACTGATTACGATAGATCAATAAAAGAAAAAGAATTAATTGAAAAGGTTTTTTCGAGACTGTCTTATAATGTTAGATACAAGACATATCCAGAAGATAATAGAAGATATCCTGATGTAGATCCAGTATTCAATATAGTAGATCGCTTGCCAAATGTTGAATTGTTTATTGACAAGGTGG
>DUAL01000135.1:3249-5256 GCA_012960835.1 Flavobacteriales bacterium
AGGCTGAGATTTTTTCTTTCAAAACCAATTTCTGAAATTGAAAGACTTTGGGGGTTGAAGAAAAAAGACAGGCAGGATATGGTTAACCATTTATTTTCTGCGTATAGTTCTGATGCTGGAAAGCGTTCAGCTACAATGATTATAAATAATTTTTTAACATGAATTATGTTTAGCTTCATTGCAATAATTCTAAATACAAATATAAAATATGTTTAATGATAAAAGTATATTAATAACTGGCGCCACAGGTTCATTTGGAAAGCAATATATAAGAACAATTTTGGATAACTATTCTCCGAAGAAAATTATTATTTATTCAAGAGATGAATTAAAGCAATTTGATATGGCAACTCATGAATTTAGCAAGTCTAAATATAATATGCTGAGATACTTTATTGGCGATGTCCGTGATCGTGAACGTTTGACTATGGCAATGTATGGTGTTGATTATGTGATTCATGCGGCAGCAATGAAACATGTCCCCGCCTCTGAATATAATCCAATGGAGTGTATTAAAACCAATATTCATGGCGCAGAAAATGTTATTCAGGCCGCTTTGGCTAATAATGTAGACAAAGTAATTGCACTTTCTACTGATAAAGCTGCAAGCCCTATTAATCTTTATGGAGCTACCAAATTAGCATCAGACAAGTTATTTGTAGCTGCCAATAATATGAGAGGTCGTAATAGAACGAAATTTTCTGTGGTTCGATATGGAAATGTAGTAGGGTCTCGTGGATCGGTCGTTCCATTTTTTCAAAAATTAATTCATGATAATGCAAAATCTTTACCAATAACTGATTCTCGTATGACGAGATTTTGGATTACTTTGCAGGAAGGTGTTGATTTTGTTTTAAAGAATTTTGATCGTATGCAGGGTGGGGAGATATTTGTTCCAAAAATTCCATCTATTAATATTGTTGATTTGGCAACTGCAATGGCTCCAGATTTAAAACAAGAAATTATTGGTATTAGGCCTGGAGAAAAAATCCATGAAATTATGTGCCCTGTAGATGACTCACATTTAACTTTAGAGTTTGATGATCATTTTGTTATTCGTCCTACGATTGTTTTTTCAGATCATGATTGTAAATTTTCACCAAATAAGATAGGTGAAACAGGCACACCTGTTGATTATGATTTTGAATATAGCTCTGGAAATAATAAAGACTTTTTAACTGTGGAACAGATAGTCCAACTTAATAAAACCATAGTTGTGGAATAATTCGTTACTGTAAGTAGAATATTAATATTTGACTTTAGTTGTTATTTTTTCAATCTGATTTTAGTGCAGAAATGAATGTCAAACCTATTTAATGTATCTGTTATAGTTTATTTTTTAGAAAATTACGTTGATTAGATTTAAGGGAATGAAGATGGCAATAGTATTATGAGACTTTGCGTGATACCAGCAAGAGGAGGTAGTAAGCGTATACTTAAAAAAAATATAAAATTGTTTGTCGGGAAACCAATTATTGCATACTCTATTGAAGCAGCTATTAAAAGTAAATGTTTTGATACTATAGTAGTTTCTACGGATGATGAAGAGATAGCTGAAGTTGCACATCAATATGGAGCAGAAACACCCTTTGTACGTCCTTTGAGTTTATCTGATGATTATGTGGGCACTATACCTGTAGTTAAACATGCTATCGAATGGTTTACGGAGAAGAAAAAGAATTTTGAATTTGTGTGTTGTATTTATCCTACAGCACCTTTTATTAGTTCAGATGATATAGTAACTGGAATGGAATTATTGTCTGAAAGTAATAATGATTATGTTTTTTCTGTAACAAATTATGCCTTTCCTATACAACGTGCTATACGCATATTAAATTCAAAGCAGGTTGAAATGTTCCAACCAAAAAAATTCAATACTAGATCTCAGGATTTAGAGGAGGCATACCATGATGCGGGCCAGTTCTACTGGGGAAAGGCTAGTGCATGGAAAAATGAAATTCCAGTTTTTTCTAAAACTTCAATTCCGATTATATTGCCAAGGTACCG
>DUAL01000136.1 GCA_012960835.1 Flavobacteriales bacterium
CCTGCTTCTGTAACGCCCAAATGAAGCGGATAATTCATGCCTTCTTTTATCATTTCATTTACCAAAAGGCGATAGGCCTGCACCATTACTCTGGTATTAGATGCTTTCATAGAAAGAATAATTTCATGATAATCCTCATCCCTACAAATACGTAAAAATTCCATTGCCGATTCCACCATTCCTTTTGGCGTATCACCATAACGAGATAAAATCCTATCGGAAAGGGAACCATGATTAGTGCCGATCCGCATTGCCGTTCCATGCTCTTTACAAATATGGACCAAAGGCGTAAATTTTTCTCTAATTCTATCTAGTTCTGCATTATAACTCTCATCCGTATATTCTAATGTTTCAAACCTTTTTTTATCGGCATAATTCCCAGGATTTACCCTGACTTTTTCCACAATTCTTGCCGCAATTTCAGCCGCATTTGGGGTATAATGAATATCGGCAACAATGGGAGTAGTATATCCTCTTTTTCGTAATTCGTCTTTTATATTTTGTAAATTTTCAGCTTCCTTTTTACTTGGTGCAGTAATTCTTACCAGTTCACAGCCACTTTCAATCATCCTAATGGATTCCTCTACAGTGGCCATAGTATCCATGGTATCGGTGATGGTCATGGATTGCACACTGATGGGATTGTCTCCTCCAATAGTCAAATCACCAACTTTGACTACTCTTGTTTTAAATCTGGAATATGTGGTTAAACTATTGCAATATTTCATTATAACTTAACTACTTTTTTGATGATTTTTTCAATCGAATTTTTGATATGAATAAAATAAACCCCCATTGGTAAATGGCTTATGTCTATTTGTTTTGAAATTACTCCTTTGAAATTAATATCGCTTGTCATTACTACTTTTCCTAAATTATTAAGCAGTTGAATGTTGGTTGCCCTCTCAATATATCCCTCAATAAAAATAATATCTCTTGTAGGATTAGGAAATATTTTCCAATTATACTTTTCTTTTTCAGTCAAAGAGGTAGTATTGTCCACCCTAAACTCATGTATAATATATTTTCCAAAATCAGGATCAAAATATTTTACTTCTGGCGCATTACAATTTATTGGTGTTGTAATAAATCGGACCACACCAGAGCCATCATTATTTGCCCAAAAATCTAAACCATCATCATCAGTGTCCATTACTTCAAATCGATAACAACCGGGGTTGAGCAGA
Source organism: Flavobacteriales bacterium (assembly GCA_012960835.1). Classification (GTDB taxonomy): domain Bacteria; phylum Bacteroidota; class Bacteroidia; order Flavobacteriales; family BACL11; genus DUAL01. Next base: position 1,188 of record DUAL01000136.1, read on the forward strand.
ATAGTATCTCTATATTGTGTGCCCCAAGAAAGAGGGCCGCTTGTATATATCGTACTGCCCCCATCATCATAAATATCCCAAGTAGTTTCAGAAATAAATGGCATTGAGGTTCCAGAGTTGGTTTGAATACAAAGCCCAAAAAAGCTTGGATAAACAGGAGTTGGTGCAAATGGAGATTTAAAAAGATTGTTGTGTGCATATTGGTCTATACTGCCATTTGGGGACTTTACCTCCACATAAAAAATATTATTTATGGTATCTAAACTTTGCCAAAGCGTAGCGGTGGATGGTAATTCCAATTCCTCTTTTTCTAAAAAATCTAAATTCCCACTCCATGAAAAGGTTTCTGGAGTAGTGGCATTGTTTATCCAATAGTCAATAGTTAAAGCAGTTAAAGTAGCACTTCCGGTATTTTGAATCACTACTTTTGGATTTCCGCAAATAGGATTGGTTCTGGAATGCACTACTTTATCCGTAGGAGATAGTACCTCCGCAATTGTGGCATCTAAAGTAAAATTAGGATTCCCGTAACTTACTAACTGATTACTTACCCAATAATTTGAACTACCTGCTGAATTGACACCATAATCCAAAATATGAGCTTGTCCTGGTGTAACTAATGATGTAATGTCAACTTCCTTTAAATCACTAGCCTTACCTGGACACCATCCTGCTCTATCGTAAATCCAAGTCCCCCCCTGCGGATAAACTGGATTATCTGCACATTCAGTCAATACTTGCCAGCTTTCATGAGGGGGATTTGCTGCGTCAACATTCAAATAATGTGTTCTCGGAATAAACTCTCCATCTTGTCCATGCCCTGTAATTACACTCCTAATTTTATATGCTGATGCATTTGGGAACATTAAATTTGATCTTGGTTCAAAAGATCTGTCTGACATAATAGTTGAGTAGTTCTTAGATTGTGGTCTCCATATTTGCTGCATCTCTAATACATCTCTTGGGGGGGTTCCTACAATAAAATGAAACTTAATATCTAAATCTTCTTGCCATTGCCCTCCTCCACTAATAGTCATCTGTTTTGGTCCTTTCAAGACAGGTGCAAAATCTGTGACGTCAAAATACCAACTCTCACCAAATTCTCCAAAATCAACACCCATTCCATAAGGTGTAACAAAAGACATAATCTGAAAAACCATAGGATAACGATTATAATAATTCAACTCATTAATATTTATCATCCCATCAATATGAGTAGTATCTATATCGGTTATGATCCCACTTGTATCATAAGTATAAGTATAGCTTAGTGATTCCCAAAGTGTATCGATTAAAACAATTCCAATGCTATCATTTTGCATAGTACTATAATTTGGGAAAACATTTCTTAGTGTCACAATATTTGGTGTAGCTAACAAAGAATCAATGATGGTATCATTCATTATAGAAATTATATATTCTCCTTGGTAGAACGAAATATTTGGGCGAAATGCAGTGGAGGAAAAGAAGGTAGGAATATTTTCTCCTTGACTAATTTCCCACTTTACATTACCGTTAAATATTGCTTCTTGACTATAAATAGAATTATCATTAGCTGTATTTCCACTACCTTCATTAAATGGATAATACCCCACCAAATTAGCATAACTTGTATGAGTAGAGTCTAACCTTTTATGCATCCATTTTTGAATAGTAGTATCGCCTAACTCCTGATTGAAGATTCTGAGTTCTTTTATTTTTCCGTGCCAAAAATAACCTGTTCCATTTGCCCTTGAAGCAAGTTTGAAAGATTGTATATTCATTGATTTTGTTTTCCCTGTTCCGCTATGCCACAATTGCCCATTTCTGTAAATCTTCATGCTTCCTGTAATTGCATTCTTTGTAAACACCCAATGACTCCATTCTCCTGTGTATTCATTTAAATTAGCAGCTTTGTCTATCCTGTCGTATGAGGATGTGCCATCATTTCCGCAATCCCAATATATTCTTCCATTACTCCAAGGAAAGTGTACATTTACGGTTCTATTTCCATTAGTATCTAACGCTTCAAGAAATGTAGTATTAATGGGTAAAACATTTTCGTCTCCATTAGCCCAAAAAGATATCGTAATCATATCACTAATTGTACTAAAAGCCGAATCAGCTATATCTATGTGTTCCTGCCCACTTACCTCTATACAAGTTGCATCCGTTGAATAAAACCCTATACTATCTGCTGTATTTTCAGCTAGTATTAAAGCAGAGGAAGAATTGGAAGAATCTGTAAATGAGAACTCTACAATAATGTTAGAAACACTATCCCATACAAAAGGAGTGTAAAATTGTAATCTATTTACCCCTAAGCTTAACATAGTATTAGCGTAATACACCTCAGTAAACCCAGACAGGTGAGGATTAGCAGGATTAAGTATGCTATCAGCAGTTAATTTCAATTTAATTTTTAAAAAGTTTATCTGCTGGGGATTGTTAATTACATTAATTGAAATAGCATTTATAGTATCGTTTACTAATCCATGTATATAATTCCCAATACTGTCAAGTATTAATAATTCATCTGCTTTGTACAAGAATTGTGATTTTCCTGAAACCTGATTTGATTCTAAAACAAAATCTAATGGCGTATTACCATTGCCAATGACTGTTGTGTCTTCACTTATAATTGAATCAACAACAGTATTGTACTGTATAAAGTGGCGGTAATTAAAAATTGGACTATTTGAATAATTATATGTTATTCCTGAGAAATTTGAGATTATATAATCTGGTGTAAAATTTAAAATAGAGTCTACTCTAGACGAATCATGTATATATGTTTGGCAACTATAGTCCCATGCCCCGCAACCAATTCTTGAATTCCCTCCAGGATTATTACTATTATTATCTTTACACCTCATATTATAAGACATAATTATTTTTTCAAAAGTTAAATTCGTGTCATTTGGAAAATAAGCTATGGTATCTCTTGCGCCACTACCTGTTGAATTGCCCGTCCCATCAGTCCATGCATCATGAATAAAGGTTTGTACAACAATAGTGTCTCCAGGATTTTGTGCAAAAATATTAGTTATCACAAAAAATCCAATTAAGGTAAAAAGTATATTTTTCATTAATAAAGTTTTTAAAAAAATCTGCTCCAAAACTACTCTAATTTTCAATTTCAGTAACTCCACCAGATACTATTAGTTTCATAATTTCAGCAGAAGAAGCGTCAATAGGTTTAATATAAGAGCGCTCCACCACAAATAGTTGCCCTGAAAACGCATAGGAGTGTGGCAGGTAAACTAGAATTTTACCATTTTTTATCCCTAATGAACTCAAATCTTCATTTGTAATAAAGCCAATTCTTTCTATTGTTGAGTTTTCATAAAGTTTAATCAGCACAGGGGTATTAAATCCCTTCTTTTTCCCTACAAAAGTACTCATCAAATCCTTCACAGAAGAATAAATAGTTTGCAAAAGAGGAGCTCTTTTTAGCAATCTTTGGAAGAAAGAATTGATAGGGCTTGTAATAATTGCAGAGCCTACAAATCCTATTAAAGTAATAAGTAATATGATGACAATCAGCCCCAATCCTGGAAACTGAAAGGGCAATATGCCATCAATTTTTTGGAAGGTCCAATAGACCACATAAAGTGTTACGATAATAGGAACAATGTAGAGCAATCCTTGTAAAAAGTAATTTATAAATTTTTTCATTTTTTTTAAACTTTAATGATTATTTGAAGTCATAAAAGTAATAATCTTAAAAACAATAGCCATGAAAAATTAAATTTTAGTTTTTGTGGCTTTTGAACAAATAAGATTTATTATTTTGATTTTGTTAAACCGTAATTTTATTTCGTAATTTGTAGGCTGAAATTAAAAAATGAAAAAGTTTTATATTATAGTTATTGCTGTTTTTTGGGTGTTTTTTACAACTGCCCAAAATGATTTTTATGATGAAAATAATATCAATACCATTGAAATTTTCTTCACTCAATCCAATTGGGATCAACTGATGGATAATTATTATGCTACAGGAAATGGAGATCGCCTCACTGCAGACAGTGTGATTGTAAATGGAATAGTTTTTGAT
>DUAL01000137.1 GCA_012960835.1 Flavobacteriales bacterium
CAAAAGAATTGGGTGTATTTGATAATATCGAAATTGTAAAAAGAGTAGAGCATAAAAAGATTTATAACTATATTGCCCTGTCAAAAGTTGGCGTGCTGTCCAATAAATATGATGCAGATGGGCTATTATTTACATCACCTCTTAAGCTTTATGAGTATTTAGGCTCAGGCTTAAAAGTTGTAGTCTCCAGGCTACCTTCCATTGAAAGCAATGTTGATCAATCTTTAGTTTATTACGCCACTCCTGAAAATCCTCATTCATTTGCCAAAGAGGTGCTAAATGCATTAGACGATGATGCTTTTGATATTAATAAGGTTAAAGAGTTTTCTAGAAGCTACACTTGGGAATCTCGCGCAAAAAGTTTTATGGAATTTATTTCATGAAGGTTCTTGTAATCAAATTTCGTAATATTGGGGATGTATTATTGTCAACACCTCTAATTTTAAACCTTAAGAATATCTACCCAGATTCTATTATCGACTTTGTACTCAATAAAGGCTGTGAAGATATGGTATCTAACAATCCGAATGTTAAGAATATTATTATTTACGACAGACCAAGGATTAAGAAATTACCAATATTCTCACAACTCAAAGAAGAAATTAGATTTACTCGCAATATTCGCCATAATAATTACGATATAGTCATTAACCTGACAGAAGGAGAAAGGGGCGCCCAGTTGGCATTTTTTAGTGGCGCTAAAATTAAATTAGGCTTTTCAGTTAGGAAAGGTATTTTTTCTAAAATTAAAATTTTTGATAAGTTGGGTGATGATAAAAAGTGGCAACACACTGTTGAGAAAGACCTTCAATTTATTAATCTTCTCGGCAAAGAGATTATTAATAAAGAAGTAAAGATTTACTGGCCAACTGAGATAGAACAAGAGGTAGATAAAATTCTTTCAGATAATAGTATTGAGCAATTTGTGCATATCCATCCTGTTTCTCGTTGGATGTTTAAATGTTGGGAAGACGATAGAATGGCAAAGATTATTGATTATCTACAGAAAGACAAAGGTATTAAAGTAATTATTACAGGAGCACCAATAAAAAAAGAATTAGATAGAATTGACAAAATATTGAGACTTTGTAAAACAAGGCCGGTTAATTTGTCAGGCATGCTAACTTTGAAGCACTTAGCATGTCTATCTTCAAAAGCAAAGTTATTCTTTGGAGTGGATACTGCACCAATGCATATGGCTGCTATTAATACGCCAGTCATGGCTTTATTCGGTGCAAGTGAGGCCTCTAAGTGGGGCCCATGGCACAATAATGGAAAAAATCATTATCTTAATGATGGCTTGCAAATAAATGGTTGTCATACAGTATTTGCTGAAAGTGACCATACAGCTGTTTATTTTGGCGCCATTAAAAAATATCAAGGGATGTTGAATATTAATATTGAGCCTATTCTAAAAGAGCTAAATGAACTACTATAAAGTTTTTTATTATCATCCGCTTGACTTAACCTTTAAGTCGGCACAAACATTGCAAGTGATTAAAGATTATTATCATTTGTCGAAACTCGGTGTATCGGTTGTAGTTTATGGCTCATATGAAAATATAAACGATTTATTGTTGATACAGGAATATGTAGCGAGTGCCAATTTCAGAGTTATCTCAAGAAAACGAACTTTTTTTGGAAAAATTGTTGCAAAGGTAGTTTTTTTTTGGAGCATGTTGTCCCCAACAGAGAAAAAAACTATTGTAACTAGGCATTATCGAAAGTTATCAAGTGCATTTCTTATAAAAAAAATTATTTCAAATCTTAGAGTAGTGCATGAAATGCATGAAGAGTCCTTTCCATATTTATTTAAGACTCATATAAAGAAAGAACATATAAAATCCCTGTTAAAAAATAAATCTTTAGATTGTCTTATTTTTACTAACTATTCCCAACAAGTATTCTTTAAGCAAGAATTTGAGTGCGACCCTATTAAATTCGCAATATTACCGAATGGAGTGGAATTTGACAAGTTTCAAGGTGTTACCATGTCAAATAACTTTGTTCTTACATATCTCGGTCAATTTAATCATTGGAAAAATGTTGAATTAATCTTTAAAGCCTTATCTTTACTGGATAAAAAATATACGCTCAGAATAGCCGGAGGCAAAGGTGATAATGAAAGTGAAGTTTTTATAAAAAATCTGATGGAACAATATAATATTGATTCAAGCAGGGTTTGTTATTTAGGGTTTATTAACAACCATGAGGTTGCTAATAAAGTATTAAAAAATTCTAACGTTTTGTTGTTACCTTTAGGTGATAATATTCAATCTAAATTTTTAACATCACCCATGAAGTTGTTTGAATATATGGCCACTAGCATCCCTGTACTATCTGTTGATTATCCATCGGTTCGTCTAATTGCGTCAGAGAAGATTTTCTTTAGTTCGAATGATGCGAAAAGTTTCGCTTCTCAAATTGAGAATATTTGCAATAAAAGTCACAATTTTTTTAATTTTGATTCGATGAATGTGCTGGCACGTCAATACTCATATAAGAGTAGAAGCAATAAGTTTCTTAAAGAGGTTATTAGTGAACTATAAAGTGTTGACATTTAATCAGACATTTCTCTATTTGACGATTGCAATGTTTACTCTTTTTTTGGCATACTCTGAGTTTTTCAAAAACTTAAGTCTTGCGCTAATGTTGGCATACTTATTATATCAATTTGTTAATAATAAATTAACAATAACAAAAGATGTGATAAGTATTTCATTAATTTCTCACTTACTTGTGGTTATTATTGGAATATTTTTTGCTATCAATTCCCAGGAAGCTCTAGCTCAGTCTTCCGATATATTAAAAATTACCATTGTATTTTTCTTTTTTAGAGAGGTTGATTTAAGCTTTATCAGCTTAGAATTTATTGTTAGACTCGTTTTAATAGGGTTTATTCTTACAATCTTTCACTCTCTGGTTGATTATTACATATTTCATAGTGATTTTTTAAAGCTTCATTCGGTTGGCTCCATTAATCGGTCCGCAACCTATATTATGTATATTTTTGTAATAACTTTAGTGTTAAGGGATTTTTTTAAGTCTAAGCCAACTCAGATATTATTATTTTCCGGTTTAGTATTGTCAAGTACTGCTCTAATTTTAGCTGGCAGTAGAATGACAATGTTCTCCATCCCAGTTGTTATTGCTTATTATTTGTTATTGCAGGGAAGGCTGAATGTAAAACACTATTTGTTTTATATTGCACCATTCCTTATGTTATTTTTACTTTATTTAATAGTATTTTCAGAATCTAGAGTCTCAATGAAGTTACTCCAAGGCTTAAATGATCCTCATAGAATTCAGATTTGGGTGTCGTCAATTTATGCCTGGTTAGAGCATAATCTTTTATTTGGAATTGGCGTGGGAAATAGTATATTTATTGACGTAAGGGATTATTATGACAACGCGCTAACTGCGAATATAAATAATACACATCAATTATATTTAGATATGCTTTTAGAGAGAGGTATTTTAGGGTTTTTTACTTTTTTTACTTTTATTGGATCTTTATGGCTTGGTGTAAGAAAAGAGCACAAGGTATTATTAAGATTGTTGATTTTTTCATTATGCTTAATGGGTTTTGCAAATATTACATTTAGATATGAGTTTGCCTTGTTGTTTATAGTTGTAGTCTCAGCTGTTCTTAATTCGACCCTTAAGAAGGAATATGGCTAATGAAAACACTTTATTTTATACGTGCAAATAAAACCAAATTTGGCGGAGCAGAAATGTATCTGTCACGCTTATCTGACGCATTAGATAAGCAAAACATAAAGTATGAAATTATTAACTCAATATTTCCAAAATTTTTACCATCATGGTCACGTGCAATATTGTTCAATTTTCAAGTTTGTTTGACTAAGAGAAATAAATTTTATTTCTCTTTGGATAGAATTACTTGCCCAAATATATACCGAGCAGGGGATGGGGTACATAGTGTATTTCTAATGGTTGAAAAAAAATCAAAACTCAATCCACTTCATCCAGTTTATTTGTTCTTAGAAAAACGTTGTTTTCAGAAAGCAAAACGTATTATTGCTAATTCTGAAATGGTTAGAAATCAAATTATCAATATGTACAACATTAACCCTGCAAAGATTGATGTTGTGTATAACGGGATTGAATCAAAAGAGTTAATTTATCAAAATTCTTTTAATAAATTATCAAGGGAATTTTTAATTAAAGCAAGCCAGCCCACTCTTTTATATGTTGGTAGTGGATTTAAAAGAAAGGGTGTAGGTGAATTTTTACAAATCGTCGCCAAGTTACAAACACCTAATATTAAGGCGTTTATTGTTGGAAAAGAGAAAAGTATTGAATATTATAAACAATTGGCAATAGAATTAAAAATTGACAGTCAGGTGGTATTTACAGGCCCCAGAGAAGATGTTAATGACTTTTACACTATTAGCGACATTTTTATATTTCCCACACATTATGAGCCGTTTTCCAATGTTATTTTGGAGGCGATGAGTTTTGAGAATGTAGTGTTTACCACTAGGCAAAATGGAGCTAGTGAAATTTTAGATAATGAGTTTGTTATGGATACCCCTCTAGATTTTTCTGTAGTTCAAAAAATTGATAAATTGTTATTAGATAAAGAGGCGTTGAAAGCAATACAAAAAAGTAATAAATCTAAATCCAAACAGTTTTCAATTGAAAAGAATCTATCTGAAACCTTAAAGGTTGTCAATGAAGTTATTAATTGAATTACCAACTTGGCTTGGTGATTGTGTCATGGCAACACCAGCAATTGAAAATATCGTAAATTTTTACAACGACATACACATCACTTTGATTGGTTCGTTTGTATCAATTGAAGCAATGAAAAATCATCCAAAAGTGGTAAAGACCCTTATTTTGGATAAAAAATATAGTGCTTTGTACAGAACTGCTAAAGAATTGGGGGAATTTGATGCATTTTTTTCATTTAGAAGCTCATTTCGGTCAAAATTTTTGAAATTTTTCATATCTAGTAAACACAAGTATCAATTTGATAAAAATAAATATACCAATTGTCATCAGGTCAAAAAATATAATGATTTTGTTAACGATAGTTTGAATATTAACTCAAACCCTAGAAAGTTAAAACTCTACAAGCACAATCAATCTTCAGATGTGGCTCAGAAGTCAATCTTGGGTATCAACCCAGGTGCATCATACGGCAGCGCTAAACGCTGGTATCCTGAAGAATTTGCAAAAGTA
>DUAL01000138.1 GCA_012960835.1 Flavobacteriales bacterium
ACTATTCATCCTTATTGTACAGGAGTCAGTTCTGCTTCTCTTACGGCTATTGCAAGTGGAGGAACGCTAAATTACAGTTATGTTTGGTCTGATGACCCTACTATTCCTCAAACCACTCCAACTGCTACTTTGCTTGCGGCAGGAATTTATACCATTACCGTAACAGATAGTAGGGGATGTATAGCAACAGATACAACAGATATTAGTGCATACACAAATGCTATGGACGCTATAATCACAACACAACAATACAATGGCAATGTGGAAGTAAGTTGTTTTGGAGCCAATGATGGCATGGCAATTGTATCGACTTGGGGCGCACATGCGCCATACACTTACCAATGGTTCGGACCGAACAATTATACCGCCACCAATGATAGTATTGACAACCTTTTTGCCGGTGCATATTCTGTAACTATTGAAGATACCAATGGCTGTTTGATTAACAGATATATTAATTTGACTGAGCCAGATTTATTACAATTTACTTCCTACTTATCAACAAATGAAACATGTTTAGGGGCTTGTAACGGAACAGTTACCCTTGATATTTTAGGAGGAACTTTTCCTTACTTTGGTATTGCAACTAATAATAGTACAACCAATGTAATTACTTCCCAAATTTTAAGCGATACCATTACTTTTCCGGGAATTTGCTCTGGCATTTACACCATAAGTTTAACAGATGCTAATAATTGCCAAAGCACATTAATTCAAGGAGGAAATAGCCAGCAAACTATTGGTACAACTATTGCTACTTATGCCACTATCGATCCTGCCACTGTGCAGCATCTTATTTGTTATGGCGTTCCAACCGGTTCTATTTCTGTGCAAAGCCTAATGGCTGCACCAAACTATACGTATAGTTGGGAAAATTTAGTTGGAAATAGTTTTGGAACAGACACCATTGCAGATAATTTATCAGCTGGAACTTATGTGCTTTTCGCCCATTATTCCGATTCTTTTGGTTCTTATCCTGGCTGCACAACAAGCGATACAATTATTATTACTGAGTCAACTGAAATAATGTCAAACGCTACTGTAAATGATGCGCTTTGTAACGGACAAAGTAGCGGAAGTATTACAACTGCTGCAAGCGGTGGCACGCCAAGCTTTACTTATTTCTGGTATCCTAATAGCCAAACTACCGCCAATATAAACAACCTAAGTGCTGGCACTTATTCAGTGGATATTACAGACAATAACAATTGCTACAAGACCGATACTTTCACAGTTGCTGAGCCAACAGCAGTGGTGGTTAGTATCACACAAAATGGCAATCAATTGCAAAGTACAGTTAGTGGCGGAACGCCTTCCTATTCCTACCAATGGAGTAGCGGACAAACTAGCCATAATATAAACGCAAATAATTCTGGGGCTTACACCCTTACCATAACAGATGCCAATGGTTGTGTACAAGCTTCTAACACCATTGTGATAACTGCAATTACACAAATAGAGGCAGAAGAATTTACCCTTTATCCTAATCCTTTTAAGCAGGAAACGCTTTTAGATTTTGGAGCAAATAAAGAAATGGTTTCCATTAAAATATTAGATGTTTGTGGGAATGCTTTGGAAACCCACGATTTGAAAAATGCTGAGCAATTTACCATTAAAAGAGGTAAAAAAGCTTCAGGAATTTACTTCTTGGAAGTAAAAATGGATGGTGAAACTTATCATAAACGGTTAGTTATTCAATAACAATTCGTTTCTCTACTGTTCCATCATCATAGATGTAAAAGAGGGGTTTGTTCTTTGTTTCTCTGCCTAATACATCAATTGTTCGCAAAAGTTCTTTATTTGTAGTGTGTTCTTCAATTATATTAGAAGTATTCCCGCAATTAGAACTGAATGTATTCCAACTATCAATACAATCATTACTCACAGTCCAATTCATCATAGACCACCCAGGGTTGTCAACATCTACACAGAACAAACTATAATTTCCAGTAATATCAATATCCCAAAAGGTTGTTCCAATATTTTGATTGTTATTGTTTCTGATATCTAATGAAGTTAAGTTATTATCAAAACACCATAATTTTTGTAAAAAGTAATTTTCACTAAGATCTAAGGATGTTAAATCATTTCTTTGACAAAAAAACAATTCCAAGAAAATATTTGCGCTAACATTTATTGAGGTAAGATCATTATTATCTATCATTAAATTTTTTATTGCTGTATTATTAGTTAGATTTAAGGTAGATATCTGATTGTCATCACACCACAAAGTCTCTAAAAGAGTATTGGATGTAACATCTAAAGCTGTAAGCAAGTTATAATTACAATATAGTGCCATCAAATTTGAATTATTACTCAGATCTAAGGATGTAATCTGATTATTCTTACAATCAAAAACGGATAAATTAGAATTAGTACTCACATCTATATAGCTAAACAAATTAAATGGAATTGTTATATTTACTAAATTTGGGTTGCTACTTACATTTATAGTAGAAATTTGATTATGTCCTGCAAATAAAAAAATAAGAAGCGGATTAGAGTTTACATCTAATGTTGACAAATTATTAAAACTACATTGCAGATTATTTAGATTAACATTTGCCGTTACATCTAATGCTGTAAGTTGGTTTTCATCACAGTCTAAATATGTAAGAGTTGTATTATTACTGATATCAATACCGCTTAATTGGTTGTCTTGACAATCAAGATAAAGTAATGCAGTAAAATCTGCAATACCTGTTAAATCAGAAATATTTTTACTACTTAAATCAATAGTTGTTAAAGTATTAATATTTGAGGTTTGAACATAATCATCTATAATATTATCATATCCTAAACTAATAAGTTCTTGTTCAAAGTTGTCATCTGGGACATAGGTTTGTTGTGCTAAAGTCATTAAAGGCAAGCAAAATAATATGAGTAGTAGTTTTTTCATTGTTTCTTCAAGTTTTTAGAATCTATCAATTAGAATCTATAAAAAAAGCCCATAGTCCAAATTGGCTTAGGGCTTATTTCTTGTAAATAGTGAAGCTTTCTTATTATTGAATCATGCTTCTTGCAATTTCCAAAATTCTGTCGTCATCAATTTGCACATAACCGCCATTTCTTCCCTTTTCAATATGTATGCCAGCACTTGTACCTTCTCCCTCTTTGTAATGTGTTCCTCCAAAATAATTTCTAACAGTATCTTCATCCATATTTAACTCATCTGCAATTTTTTTCATACTACCATCTGGCAGTTTATCTTTCAAATCTCTTAGTTCATTGAATGTAATAATCATAGGTTTATGGGTTTTTTATTTGCCGATAAAGTTAAAACAAATTTTTTCACTTTTCAAAATTATTTTAGCATTTTCTTTTTATAAAAAATTACTCTCTTGGGAGGGCTAAACTAAAAATATAAGTACTTTAATTTTGAGATTAATAAAAAATTTCTATTTTTATTGTCGCAAAACAAGACAAGCAAAACAAAACTCAAAAATATTACGACTATGAAAGTATTTCAGGCAAACGATATTAAAAACTTAGTGCTTATCGGAAGCACAAAATCAGGAAAAACTACCTTGGCCGAAACCATGATGTTTGAAGGAGGAGTAATTGAAAGAAGAGGAACGGTAGAGGAAAAAAACACCATTTCCGATTATCATGAAATAGAACACGACAGAGGGAATTCCGTTTATGCCACCTCACTGCATACCGAATGGAGAGGTACCAAACTAAACATTATTGATACGCCAGGTTTTGACGATTTTATTGGGGAAGTAGTATCCTCCATGCGTGTTGCCGATACTTGTATAATGCTAATAAATGCCAAAAATGGCGTAGAGGTTGGTACAGAATTGCATTGGAATCACATCCAACATTATAAAAAACCAATGCTTCTGGCCATCAATGCAGTTGATCATTCCCAGGTCGATTTTGATTCTGCTATTGTTGGAATGAAAGAAAGTTTCGGCAATGGGGTAACCATTATGCAATATCCAGTAAACCAAGGGGATGGTTTCAACAAAATAATTGATTTACTGAAAATGGTTATGTATGAGTTTCCAGAGGGAGGAGGTAAGCCTGCCAAGCACCCAATTCCAGAAGAAGAAAAAGAAAAAGCAGACAAACTGCACAATGAACTGGTAGAAAAAGCGGCCGAAAATGATGATGATTTAATGGAACTTTATTTTGATAAAGGAGAATTAGATGAAGATGAAATGCGAAAAGGACTTAGAATTGGCATGATGAAAAATGATGTGTATCCTGTTTTCTGTCTTTCGGCGAAACACAATATGGGGAGTGGAAGAATGATGGGATTTATTTCCAATGTATGCCCATCTGCTGCTGATATGCCAGCCGAACAATCCAAAAAAGGGGCTGATATTGTTTGCAGTTCTGATGGACCACTTTCCCTTTTTATTTTCAAAACAGTAATTGAACCACATTTGGGGGTTTTGTCTTTTTTCAAGGTAACTTCAGGTGTGCTTGAAACTGGAAAAGATTTGGTAAATCAGCAAACAGGAAATACCGAAAGAATAAATCAGTTGCAAGTAATGGATGGCAACAAAAGAAATCCGGTGGATAAAATTTATGCTGGCGATATTGGCACAACCCTGAAATTAAAATCGACTAAAACCAACCATACTCTTCACGAAAAAGGGGAAGATTTTGCTATTAGTCCTATCGAATTTCCTGAACCAAGAGTTACCATGGCAATAGTAGTGGAAGATGAGGCAAATGAAGAAAAAGTAAGTGAAGCGCTTGATGATATCCAAAGAGAAGACCCAACCATTAAAGTATTTTATGCAAAGGAATTAAAGCAACTCATTATTCAAGGGCAAGGCGAATTACACCTTTCACTGGTAAAATGGCGATTAAAGCATTTATACAAATTGGTAATAGATTACAAACAACCAAAAATATCTTATCGAGAAACTATTCGCACTTCTGCACTTGCCAATTACAAACACAAAAAACAATCAGGTGGTGCTGGGCAGTTTGGGGAGGTTTACATCAAAATAGAGCCATTTAAAGAAGGCATGGCCGAACCCACCGATTATAAAGTCAGAAAAAAGGAGGAAGTAGAACTAGATTGGGGTGGAAAGTTGGTTTTCTATAATTGTATAGTAGGGGGCGTTATTGACGAAAGATACATTCCTGCTGTGCAAAAAGGTATTTTGGAACTAATGAATGAAGGGCCGCTTACCAAATCTTATATTAGAGATGTTAGGGTGATGCTCTATGATGGAAAAATGCATCCGGTTGATTCGAACGATATCTCCTTTAAGATTGCTGGTAAAATGGCATTCCGAGATGCTTTTTTAAATGCAAAACCAAAACTAATGGAGCCAGTGCAGGAGTTGGAAGTAATGGTGCCAGAAGAATTGATGGGAGATGTAATGACTGATTTGCAAGGGAGGCGCTCGGTAGTGTTGGGGATGGAGGCAAAAGGGCATTATCAAGTTATTAAAACCAAAACCCCCTTGGCAGAATTGGACAGATACTCCACAGCATTGCTATCCATTACGCAAGGAAAAGGCAGTTTTACCAGCCGATTTAGCGAATACGCAATTGTCCCAAATGATATTCAAAGCAAATTGGTAGCACAAAATTAACATTTTTTTGTTGAAAAAATCAGCCTATTTTTAGGCTTAAAAATCAGAATAAAAGAGCCCTTTGGTTCTTTTATTTTTTTAGGACAAAATATTTATAGTAAAAAAAAAGAATTTTGCTTTTTTTTTGTATTAATAAATTCATACATTTGCCGCCCATTTTAATAAGGATTAAAGTATAATATTTTATGCCAACGATACAACAACTAATAAGAAAAGGTCGACAAAAGCTAGTTAAAAAAAGCAAGTCCTTAGCCTTGGGTAGCAGCCCTCAAAGAAGAGGAGTTTGTACTAGGGTTTATACCACAACCCCTAAAAAACCAAACTCTGCACTAAGGAAAGTAGCAAGGGTTCGTCTTACTAATGGAAATGAAGTAAACGCTTACATAGGTGGTGAGGGCCATGCATTGCAAGAGCACTCTATTGTGCTTGTAAGAGGTGGCAGAGTAAAAGATTTACCAGGAGTTCGGTATCATATCGTAAGAGGCGCATTAGATACTACAGGGGTGGATGGAAGAACACAAAGAAGATCAAAATACGGAACTAAAAGGCCGAAAAAATAATTTACTATTTTAACAAATGAGAAAAGGAAGAGCTAAAAAAAGAATTCTATTACCAGATCCAAAGTTTGGAAACACCTTAATCACAAGGTTTGTAAATAACTTGATGCTTGATGGCAGAAAAAATACTGCTTATCAAATTTTTTATGATGCAATGGATATTATATCAACCAAAGTAACAGAGGAAGAAGCAGTTGCAGTTTGGGAAAAAGCATTAGAAAATATAATGCCTGCTGTTGAGGTAAGAAGCAGAAGGATTGGAGGGGCAACATTTCAAATCCCTCAACCTGTAAGAGATGACAGAAAAATTTCATTAGGAATGAAATGGATGATTGGGGTCACAAGAAAAAGAAATGAAAAAACAATGTGCGAGAGATTAGCAGGCGAAATATTAGCCGCTTACAAAGAAGAAGGAGCTACCTTTAAAAAGAAACAAGATACCCACAGAATGGCAGAGGCTAATAAAGCATTCGCTCATTTCAGATTTTAAATTGATTAGGGAATAAAAAATGGCAAAACACGATTTAACATATACTAGAAACATTGGCATCATGGCTCACATTGATGCTGGTAAAACCACGACTACCGAAAGGATTCTGTATTATACAGGAATTTCGCATAAGATTGGTGAAGTGCATGATGGTGCCGCTACTATGGATTGGATGGAGCAAGAGCAAGAAAGAGGAATTACTATTACCTCTGCTGCCACTACAACTTTCTGGGAATATAGAGGAAATGAGTATAAAATGAACATCATTGATACTCCAGGTCATGTGGATTTCACAGTTGAAGTAGAGAGGTCTTTAAGAGTTTTAGATGGTGCTGTTGCGCTTTTTTGTGCTGTGGGGGGCGTTGAACCACAATCAGAAACAGTGTGGCGTCAGGCAGATAAATACAATGTACCAAGGATTGGTTTTGTAAATAAAATGGACCGTTCTGGTGCCGACTTTTTTGAAGCAGTAAGCCAGATAAGAGAACGCTTAGGAGCAAATCCTGTTCCTTTACAAGTTCCTATCGGTTCGGAAGAAGAATTCAGAGGAGTGGTTGATTTGATTAATAATAAAGCAATCGTTTGGAATGAGGATGATATGGGGATGACTTTTGAAGAAATTGAGATTCCTGAAGATTTGAAAGATACAGTAGTTGGGTGGAGAGAAAAACTAATTGAGTCGGTTGCCGAGCAGGACGATACTTTATTAGAAAAGTTTTTTGATGATCCGGATAGTATTTCAGAAGAAGAGATGATGACGGCAATCCGTAAAGCAACAATCGCTATGGATATTACACCAATACTTTGTGGTTCTGCTTTCAAAAACAAAGGGGTACAAACCATGCTTGATGCAGTGATGTCTTACCTTCCTAGCCCATTGGATGTTGGTGCTGTTGAAGGCGTTCATCCAGATACGGATGAGGTAGAAAAGAGAGAGCCAAATTCATCTGAGCCAATGGCAGCATTAGCATTTAAAATTGCAACCGATCCTTATGTTGGTCGTTTATGTTTTTTCAGAATGTATTCTGGGAGGTTAGATGCTGGCTCTTACGTAATGAATTCCAGAACAAACAAAAAAGAAAGAATTTCAAGAATATTCCAAATGCACTCCAATAAGCAAAATGCTATTGATTGTATTGAAGCAGGTGATATTGGTGCAGCAGTTGGGTTTAAAGATATCAGAACAGGAGATACGCTTTATCAGGATAAGCCAGTTACATTGGAGTCCATGACTTTCCCAGATCCTGTAATTGGGGTTGCAGTTGAGCCAAAAACGCAAGCGGATGTAGATAAATTGGGTGTTGCTTTGGGTAAATTAGCAGAGGAAGATCCTACTTTTACAATTCGAACAGATCAAGATTCTAACCAGACTATTATTTCTGGGATGGGAGAGCTTCACCTGGAAATCATTTTAGACAGATTAAAAAGAGAATTTAAAGTAGAATGTAATCAAGGTGCACCACAGGTATCTTACAAAGAATCGATTACAACATCAATATCAACAAGAGAAATTTACAAAAAACAATCGGGTGGTAGAGGTAAATTTGCCGATATTCAATTTGAATTATCACCAATGGATGCCGATTTTGAAGGAGAGGGATTACAATTTGTAAACGAAATAAAAGGGGGAAATATTCCAAGAGAATTTATTCCATCCGTGCAGAAAGGATTTGAGATGGCAATGAAAAATGGCGTTTTAGCAGGTTATCCTATCGATACCATGAAGGTAAGATTATTTGATGGTTCTTATCATGATGTGGATTCTGATGCACTATCATTTGAGATTTGTGCAAAAATTGCTTTTAAAGGAGCCTGCAAGCAAGCCAAACCAGTATTATTGGAGCCAATAATGAAATTAGAAGTAGTAACCCCAGAGGCAAATACGGGAGATGTGGTTGCCGATTTGAACAGAAGAAGAGGGCAATTGGAAGGTATGGACTCCAGAGCAGGAGCACAAGTAGTGAATGCAAAAGTGCCTCTTTCTGAAATGTTTGGGTATGTAACGACTCTTAGAACCATTACTTCTGGGCGTGCAACTTCCACTATGGAGTTTGCCGAATATCAGCCAGCACCAAGAAATATTGCAGAAGCGGTAATTGAAAAAATAAAAGGAACAGTAGTACAAAATTAAATATATGTCGCAAAGAATTAGAATAAAATTAAAGTCGTTTGATCATACGCTTGTTGATCAATCAGCTGAAAAGATTGCAAAAACAGTAAAAAACTCAGGTGCAATTGTTAGTGGTCCAATTCCTCTTCCAACGCATAAAAAGATTTATACCGTTTTGCGTTCTCCGCATGTAAACAAACAATCCAGAGAGCAATTTCAGCTTTCAGCACATAAAAGATTAATGGACATATATAGCTCATCTTCCAAAACGATTGATGCGTTAATGAAATTAGAACTTCCTAGTGGAGTTCATGTAGAAATTAAAGTAATTTAAAAAAAGAAAAGATGCCAGGTTTAATAGGAAAAAAAATAGGAATGACAAGTATCTTTAATGAGGACGGGAAAAATATTCCTTGTACTATCATTCAGGCAGGACCTTGTGTGGTTACTCAGTTAAAAACAGAGGAAGTGGATGGTTATACTGCTGTGCAACTCGCTTTTGATGAGCAAAAAGAAAGAAGAATGACAAAAGCGTTAGCAGGTCATTTCAGTAAAGCCAAAACTACACCAAAAAAGAAATTAGTGGAGTTTGAAATGCCTGAGGAGGAAGTAAATTTAGGAGATACCATTACGGTTGATATTTTAGAAGAAGGATCTTTTGTAACAGTCGCAGGTACATCTAAAGGAAAAGGGTTTCAAGGGGTTGTAAAACGACATGGTTTTAAGGGAGTAAATGATGCAACCCACGGTCAGCACAACAGACAAAGGCATCCTGGTTCTATTGGTGCAGCATCTTATCCTGCAAGAGTATTTAAGGGAATGCGAATGGGAGGACAAATGGGAAATACTAGGGTTAAAGTGGAAAATTTGCAAGTGCTTAAAGTAATGCCGAAAAAAAACATTGTTTTAGTAAAAGGAGCTGTTCCGGGTGCTAATAATTCGTATGTAATAATTGAGAAATAATGAAAGTAGCAGTACATAATATAGAAGGAAAAGAAACCGCCAAAAAGGTAGATTTGAAAAAGGATATTTTTGGCATTGAGCCAAATGATCATGCTATTTATTTGGATGTAAAACAATATTTGGCCAACCAAAGAAGAGGAACAAGTAAAACCAAGGAAAGAGGAGAAATTACCGGAAGCCGCAGGAAAATTAGAAAACAAAAAGGGAGTGGCATGGCAAGGGTTGGTGATATTAAGAATCCTATATTCAGAGGTGGTGGTAGAACTTTTGGTCCTAAGCCAAGAGACTATGATTCTAAACTGAATAAAAAAGTGAAACGATTAGCCAGAAAATCAGCATTAAGCTATAAAGCAAAAGATAATAATATCATTGTTTTAGAAGACTTTTCATTTAACACTCCTAAAACAAAAGAGTATTTGAATATTTTAAATAATCTGGATCAACTAAATAGCAAGACCTTAATGGTGCTATCTGATGCCAATAAAAATATATTTTTGTCATCCAGAAATTTGAAAAAAGCAAAGGTAGTAAGAGCTTCTGATTTATGTACTTATGAGATTATGAATGCAAATAAGTTGCTTATTTTGGAGGGCTCAGTAAAGGAAATAGAAGAAACGTTTAATAATTAAAGTAATGAGTATTTTAATAAAACCCATAATCACTGAAAAAATGACTGATCAAGGCGAGAAGTTCAATCGTTTTGGTTTTGTTGTGGACAGAAACGCCAACAAGATAGAGATAAAAAAGGAAGTAGAGAAGGCCTACAATGTTACTGTCGATAGCGTAAAAACCATGGTTTGTATCGGTAAAAAAAGAGTTCGTGGGACAAAATCAGGTCAGATAATAGGAAAAACTAAAACATACAAAAAAGCGATTGTACAATTAGCAGATGGTGATACAATCGATTTTTATAGTAATATTTAAAGAAAATGGCAGTACGAAAATTAAAACCAACAACACCGGGGCAAAGGCACAGAATTGTGCTTTCCTATGATACAATTACCACATCAACTCCTGAAAAAAGCTTAATAAAAAAGCATAAAAAAACAGGGGGTAGAAATGATAGGGGTAAAATGACAATCCAACATGTTGGTGGTGGTCATAAAAGAAGATATAGATTAGTTGATTTTAAAAGAGAAAAGTTTGGTGTTCCTGCAAAAGTGGCTACCATTGAGTACGATCCCAATAGAACTGCTAACATTGCACTTTTACATTATGTGGATGGAGAGAAAAGATACATTATCGCTCCTAATGGTTTGAAGGTGGGAATGGAAGTTGTTTCAGGTAAAGGCTCTCCAATTGAGATAGGAAATGCAATGCCTCTTTCTGAAATCCCATTGGGTACTATTATTCATAATTTGGAATTAAGACCAAGTCAAGGAGCACTCATGGTAAGAAGTGCTGGTGCATTTGCTCAACTTATGGCAAGGGACGGAAAGTATGCTACTATCAAATTAACTTCTGGTGAGATAAGACAAATATTAGTTACCTGTATGGCAACTATTGGCTCTGTTTCAAATGCGGAAGCACAGCTGGTCAGAAAAGGAAAAGCTGGAAGGAACAGATGGCTGGGAAGAAGACCAAGAACAAGGCCAGTTGCTATGAATCCTGTCGATCATCCAATGGGTGGTGGTGAAGGGAAAGCTTCTGGTGGGCATCCAAGAAGTAAAAATGGAATTCCTGCAAAAGGATTCAAAACAAGATCCAAGAAAAAGCCGTCAAACAAGTATATAATTGAAAGAAGGGAAAAGAAATAAACTATGGCACGATCGTTAAAAAAAGGACCGTTTGTACATTTTAAATTGCAGAGAAAAATTGATGCAATGAATGAGAGTGGGAAAAATTCGGTAGTAAAAACTTGGTCAAGAGCATCAATGATTACTCCTGATTTCGTTGGTAAAACCATTGCAGTACATAACGGAAGACAATTTATGCCGGTATTTATTACAGAAAATATGGTAGGGCATAAATTAGGAGAATTTTCTCCAACAAGAACTTTTAGAGGTCATTCGGGTAACAGAAAATAGAAAAAATGGGTGTAAGAAAAAGAAATAGCGCGAACTTAAGGAAAGAAGCTAAAAAGAAAATAGCTTTTGCTAAGCTGAATAATTGCCCTACTTCTCCAAGGAAAATGAGGCTAATTGCCGATTTAATTAGAGGAATGGATGTAGAAAGAGCTTTAAGTGAATTGAAACTAAATCCGAAAGAAGCTTCTGGAAGGATGGAGAAACTTTTACTTTCCGCACTTGCTAATTGGGAAGCAAAAAATGAGGGGAAAAGAATGGATGAAGGCAATCTTTATGTTTCGGAAGTAAAAGTGGATAGTGGAAGAATGTTAAAAAGAGTTCAGCCAGCACCACAAGGGAGAGCACACAGAATTAGAAAAAGGTCTCACCATGTAACTTTGGTGGTAGATAGTAAAAATACAGATAATAATTAATATGGGACAAAAAACAAATCCGATAGGAAACAGATTGGGCTACATCAGAGGATGGGAGTCCAATTGGTATGGTGGTAAAGATTTTGGTGATAAGCTTGCTGAAGATGATAAGATAAGAAAGTACATTAATATTCGCCTGGCCAGAGCTAGTGTATCACGAATTCCTATTGAGCGAACTATGAAAATGATTACCGTTACCATTCATACAGCACGGCCTGGAATTATTATTGGAAAAGGCGGACAAGAAGTGGAAACCTTGAAGGCGGAATTGAAAAAGCTAACCAAAAAAGATGTTCAGGTAAATATTTTTGAGGTAAAGCGTCCAGAATTGGAAGCTACATTGGTAGCAAATGGTATTGCCCGACAAATTGAAGGAAGAATTTCCTACAAAAGAGCAATTAAAATGTCCATTGCTTCCACAATGAGAATGGGAGCTGAAGGCATAAAGGTGCAAATTTCTGGAAGATTGAATGGTGCCGAAATGGCAAGATCGGAAATGTTTAAAGATGGAAGAACGCCACTGCATACTTTCCGTGCGGATATTGATTACGCTCTAGCAGAAGCACAAACTACTTACGGAAAAATTGGTGTAAAAGTCTGGATTTGTAGAGGGGAAGTATATGGAAAGAGAGATTTAATGCTGCATTTCAAGAGTGGAAAATCTAAAAAAGGAAACGACAGAAGGCCTAGAAGAAGATAATAATAAAAGATAAAAGAAATAAAAAATGTTACAGCCAAAGAAATCGAAATTCAGAAAAATGCAGAAAGGAAAAATGAAAGGTAATGCCCAAAGAGGCAGTAGATTAAATTTTGGAACTTTTGGCATAAAAGCATTAGAAGAATGTTGGATTACAGCTCGTCAAATTGAGGCAGCCCGTATTGCAGTAACAAGGGAAATGAAAAGACAAGGGCAGGTTTGGATCAGGATTTTTCCTGACAAACCAATCACCAAAAAACCTGCAGAAGTTAGAATGGGAAAAGGGAAAGGGGCACCAGAATATTGGGCAGCTGTTGTAAGGCCAGGAAGAATTTTATTTGAAATTGATGGAGTAGATTTTGAATCTGGAAAAGAAGCTTTAAGGCTTGCAGCTCAAAAATTACCAATCAAAACAAAGTTTATTGTAAAAAGAGATTATAAAGTAATAGAAAAATAAGCAAATGAAATCAAGCGTATTAATAGAAATGCCAGATAATGAAATCAGAGATCTTCTCTTAGAAGAAAGAGATCGACTGGCAAAGATGAAGATGAGTCATGCTGTATCGCCTTTGGAAAATCCGCATCAAATCCGATTTACTAAAAGAACAATTGCAAGAATAATGACTGAAATAAGAAGAAGAGAGATTACACAAGTGCAAAAAAATAAATAAAATGGACAGAAAAGTAAGAAAAGAAAGAATAGGCATAGTTTCGAGCAACAAAATGGAAAAATCTATTGTAGTGGTAGTTGAGCGAAAAGTAAAACATCCTCTTTACGAAAAATTTGTAAAAAAGAGTAATAAGTTAGTTGCTCATGATGGAGAAAATACTTGTAATGAAGGCGATCAAGTAAGAATTATGGAAACGCGTCCTTTGAGCAAAAACAAGAAATGGAGATTAGTAGAAATTTTAAAAAGAGCTAAATAAAATGGTACAACAAGAATCCAGATTAAAAGTTGCTGATAATAGTGGTGCAAAAGAAGTGCTTTGTATCCGTGTATTAGGAGGAACAAAAAAACGATACGCTTCATTAGGCGATAAAATTGTGGTAACAATAAAGCAAGCTGATCCTTCTGGAGACGTAAAAAAAGGGCAAATTACAAAAGCTGTGGTAGTTAGAACTAGAAAAGAAGTTAGAAGAAAAGATGGTTCGTACATCCGTTTTGACGATAATTCTTGTGTTTTGCTTGATGAAAATGGAGAAATGAGAGGAACGCGTGTATTCGGACCGGTTGCTAGAGAGCTGAGAGAACATAATTATATGAAAGTTATTTCATTAGCACCTGAAGTGCTTTAATATTTGATAAAATGAGAAAAGTAAAAATTAAAATAAAGAAGAACGACATTGTGAAGGTAATGGCGGGCGCTTCCAAAGGAAAAGAGGGAAAAATAATAAAAGTTTTTTCTAAAACTTATAGGGCAATTGTGGAAGGGGCGAATATGGTATCCAAACATAGCAAGCCAAATGCTGCCAATCCGCAAGGAGGTATTCTCAAACAAGAAGCTGCCATTCATATTTCCAACTTGATGTTAGTTGACCCTAAATCAGGCGAAACAACAAGAATTGGAAGAAAAAGGGATGAAGAAATAGGAAAATTAGTAAGATATTCAAAAAAATCCGGAGAGGTAATAAAATAATGACATATACACCAAGATTAAAACAGAAGTATAATTCAGAGATTGTAAACAAGCTTAAAGGGAATTACAAATCGGTAATGCAAGTTCCGAAATTGGTTAAAATTTCATTGAACCAAGGAGTTGGAAATGAAAGCACTGATAAAAAGTTTATTGATACTGCTCAGCAGGAAATGTCCGCAATTGCAGGGCAAAAAGCACTTGTCACTAAATCTAAAAAGGATATATCCAACTTTAAAGTAAGAAAAGGAATGCCCGTTGGTGTTATGGTTACTTTAAGGGGAAATAAAATGTATGAGTTTTTGGATAGACTAATTTCTGCCACCCTTCCAAGAGTAAGAGATTTTAAAGGTGTTCCAAAGAAAGGATTTGATGGGAGAGGAAACTATACATTAGGAATTAAGGAACATATTGTATTCCAAGAAATTGATTTGGATAAGATTAATAAAATTACTGGAATGGATATTACCATTGTTACTGATACTAATTCTGATGATGAGGCATTTAATTTGCTAAAAGAATTTGGTATGCCATTTTCTGAAAATGGTGCTGCCAAAAAAGAAGCAGAGGAAGCAGAACAGAAAAGACAAGAAGCAATTAAAAGAGAGGCAGAAGAAACTGCAAGAGCTGAGGCAGCAGAAGAAGAAGAGAAAAAAGAAGCAGATAGAAGAGCTGCACTTTCTCAAGAAGAACGAGACAAAGAAGATGCAGAAGCTAAAGCAAATGAAGATACAGATTCAGAAGAAAATAAAGATAATAACGAAAAGTCGGCTGAGGCTGATAATTCAAAAAACAAATAATTTATGGCTAAAGAATCAATGAAAGCCCGAGAGGTAAAAAGACAAAAACTGGTAGATAAGTATGCAGAAAAAAGAGCTGCTCTGAAAAAGGCAGGGGATTATGAAGGATTGCAAAAACTACCTAGAAACGCTTCTCCAGTTAGGTTGCACAACAGATGTAAAATAACAGGAAGACCAAAGGGCTATATGCGACAATTTGGAATCTCTCGTGTTATATTTCGTGAAATGGCAAATTTTGGTAAGATTCCAGGAGTGAAAAAAGCAAGTTGGTAAATTAAAAAAAGACAAGAAATGAATACAGATCCGATAGCAGATTACCTAACTAGATTGAGAAACGCTTCAAAAGCGACTCATAAAGTAGTGGATATTCCTGCTTCAAACATCAAAAAGGAAATAACCAGAATCTTAAAAGATAAGGGCTATATCCTAAACTATAAATTTGAAGAAACAGAGAATAACCAAGGAAATATCAAAATTGCATTAAAATATAATCCGCAAACAAAACAGGCGGCTTTTAAAAAGCTAATAAGAATAAGTACGCCTGGACTTAGAAAATATACCGATACCAAAACCATGCCGAGAGTATTAAATGGTTTAGGGGTAGCCATACTTTCTACTTCAAAAGGAGTAATGACTGATAAAGAGGCAAGAGTGCAAAAAGTGGGTGGTGAGGTATTATGTCATGTTTATTAATAAAAGATAAGAAAAGAAAAAATGTCAAGAATAGGAGAAAACCCAATTACGATTCCAGAAGGTATTAGTGTTAGCCAAGCTAATGGAGTGATTACTGTAAAAGGAACTTTAGGGGAACTTTCGCAAGAAATTGTAGAAGGTATAAAAGTGAATATTCAAGAAAAGATCATCACTATAGAAAGAAGTTCTAATCAAAAGGAACAAAGATCTTTGCATGGATTATACCGAGCATTAATTGCAAATATGATTGAAGGAGTCAGTAAAGGTTATACCAAAAAATTAGAATTAGTTGGGGTAGGTTACAGAGCATCTAATCAAGGACAAAAATTGGATATATCGGTAGGATTTTCTCACAATATTATTTTTGAAGTTCCAGAAGAGGTAAAGGTAAGTTGCGAATCGGAAAAAGGAAAAGCTCCAGTTATTATTCTTACTTCACATGATAAACAATTGATTGGTGCAGTTGCAGCCAAAATTCGTTCATTCAGAAAACCTGAACCATATAAAGGAAAAGGAATCCGATTTGTAGGAGAACAAATAAGAAGAAAAGCTGGTAAAACTGCTGCTGCCGGAGCATAAATTTAAGAAATAAGATGAAATCGAAAAAAGATAAAAGACAAAATATTAGGTACAGAATCAGAAAGACTATAAATGGCACTGCTGAGACACCAAGACTTGCTGTATTTAGAAGTAACAAGCAAATTTACGCCCAACTTATTGATGATGTTGCCGGCAATACTATTGTTGCTGCATCTTCAAGAGATAAATCATTGGAAGGCAAAAAAGTAACTAAAACAGAGCAAGCCAAACTAGTTGGCTCATTAATTGGAGAAAAAGCAAAACAGGCAGGAGTAAGTGCGGTAAAATTTGACAGAGGAGGATTTATTTTTCATGGAAGAGTGAAAGCATTGGCAGAAGCTGCTCGTGAAACAGGATTAAAATTTTAATTAGATATGTTTAAATATTCAGATAGTAAAAGAGTAAAACCATCAGGAGATATTGAATTAACTGATCGGTTAGTTGGCATCCAAAGAGTAACGAAAGTTACAAAGGGTGGTCGTACATTTGGTTTTTCAGCAATTGTAGTTGTCGGAAATGGAGATGGAGTAGTTGGGATTGGGCTTGGTAAATCGAAAGATGTTTCCACAGCTATTGCAAAAGCCATTGATGCTGCCAAGAAAAACCTGGTAAGAGTTCCAGTATATAAAGGAACAATTCCACACGAACAAACCACTAAGTTTGGAGGTGCTCATGTATTTATCAAACCTGCTTCTCATGGTACTGGTGTAAAAGCCGGAGGCGCAATGCGTGCCGTATTGGAAAGCGCTGGTGTAACGGATGTATTGGCAAAATCAAAAGGATCTTCTAATCCTCATAACTTAGTAAAAGCAACACTTAAAGCACTTTTGGAATTAAGAGATGCTCGAGATGTAGCAAATCAAAGAGGGATTAGTATGGAAAAAGTATTTAACGGATAATTTTTAACAAAAATGGCAACTATTAAGATAAAACAAATTAGAAGTAGAATTGGTCGTCCGAAAGATCAAAAGAGAACTTTGGATGCACTCGGATTAAGAAAAATGAACCAGGAAGTAGAGCATAATGCTACGCCTCAAATTTTAGGAATGGTTCATAAAATAAAACACTTAATAACAGTAGTAGAATAATATTAGATATGGAATTACATAATTTAAAACCGGCAGAAGGATCCACAAAAAAAGGAAAAAGAATTGGTAGAGGAGAGGGGTCCAAAAGAGGTGGAACAGCAACAAGAGGGCATAAAGGACAAAAATCTCGTTCAGGGTATTCCAAAAAAATTGGATTTGAGGGTGGACAACAACCTTTACAAAGAAGAGTGCCTAAGTTTGGTTTTACAAATCCAAATAGAGTAGAATATCAAGGAGTGAATTTAGATAGATTGCAAGAATTGGTGGATAATAAAAAAATAAAAACTAAAGTAGATAAACAAACTTTGGTTGATAATGGATTGGCAAAAAAGAAAGATTTAGTAAAGATATTAGGTAGAGGAGAGCTTAGTGCAAAATTAGACATTTCTGTTAATGCTTTTTCAAAAAGTGCAAAAGCAGCCATTGAAAAAGCGGGAGGAAGCGCTACTGTAATCGAAAAATAAAATGAAAAAATTAATAGAAACCATAAAGAATATTTGGCATATTGAGGATCTTAGAAATAGGATTCTTATTACATTGGCATTTATAGCTATTTATCGCTTTGGTTCTTTTGTTGTTCTGCCTGGGGTTGATCCAGCACTTTTAGCTAATCTGCAACAGCAGACTTCAGAAGGCTTATTAGGACTATTGAATATGTTTACCGGAGGTGCATTCTCACAAGCATCTATTTTTGCTTTGGGAATAATGCCTTATATTTCAGCTTCTATTGTAATACAATTACTGGGGATGGCGATTCCTTATTTCCAAAAATTACAGAAAGAAGGGGAAAGTGGTAGAAGAAAAATTAATAATATTACAAGGTATTTAACCATACTAATTACTGGAGGACAAGCTCCTGGATATATTGCAAACCTAAAAGCAACTCTTCCTGCAGAAGCATTTTTACTTTCACCTGGAATTTTCTGGCTATCTTCTATTATAGTGCTTGTAACAGGTACTATGTTTGTAATGTGGTTGGGTGAAAAAATCACCGACAGAGGAATTGGAAATGGAATATCTCTCCTTATTATGATAGGGATTATTGCTTATTTTCCTTCATCCTTAATGATGGAGTTAGCATCTGGATTGGAAGATCAAGGAGGTGGTTTGGTGCTATTCTTAGTGGAAATGTTAGTATTACTTTTAGTAATAATGGTGTCCATACTTTTAGTACAAGGAACCAGAAGAATACCAGTACAATATGCAAAAAGAGTAGTCGGGAACAAGCAGTTTGGAGGTGTTCGTCAGTTCATTCCTTTAAAGGTAAATGCAGCAGGGGTTATGCCAATTATTTTTGCACAAGCAATTATGTTCGTGCCTATTACTTTGGTTGGATTTTCAGATTCTGAAACATTGCAAGGATTGGCAGCAGTTCTTACTGATTTTGCTGGTTTTTGGTACAACTTTATGTTTTTTATAATGGTAGTATTATTCACTTATTTTTATACTGCCATTACGGTTAATCCGAACCAAATGGCGGATGATATGAAAAGAAATGGAGGATTTATTCCAGGGGTGAAACCGGGAAGAAAAACAGCTGAATATTTAGATGCGGTAATGTCAAGAATTACATTGCCAGGAAGTATATTTTTAGGTGCAGTTGCTATTCTGCCAGCATTTGCAATGCAAGCAGGTATTAATGCACAATTTGCACAATTTTATGGAGGAACATCCCTGCTTATTTTGGTAGGAGTGGTTTTGGACACCCTTCAACAAATTGAAAGTCATCTGTTGATGCGTCATTATGATGGATTGATGGACTCAGGAAGGATAAAAGGAAAATCTTCCGGAAGTATGGTGGCATAGTTTTTACTATGATTTACTATAAATCGGAAGAGGAGATAGAGTTAATAAGAGAAAGTTCTTTACTTGTTGGAAAAACCCATGCAGAAATAGCAGGGCTAATAAAACCAGGAGTTACTACTTTGGAATTGGATAGGATTGCGGAGGAGTTCATAATGGATAATGGAGCAATACCAGCTTTTAAAGGGTATGGAGGCTTCCCAAATACTTTATGTATGTCGCCAAATGAGCAGGTAGTTCATGGAATCCCCAATAATAACTCCTTAAATGAGGGTGATATTATTTCAGTGGATTGTGGCGTATTAATGAACGGTTTTTATGGAGATTCCGCCTTTACCTATGAAGTAGGAGAAGTTAAAAAAGAGATACAAGAGTTATTGGAAGTAACTAAAACATCTCTTTATAAAGGAATTGAACAAGCTGTTTCTGGAAGAAGATTAGGAGATATTAGTCATGCTATTCAAGATTATACAGAAAGTTTTGGTTTTGGAGTAGTAAGAGAAATGGTAGGACATGGAGTTGGAAGAAAATTACATGAAAGTCCGGAAGTACCAAATTATGGTAAAAGAGGGAAAGGGATAAAGCTAAAAGAAGGATTGGTAATTGCGATAGAGCCAATGATAAACATGGGAACAAAGTCTATTCATCAGCATGCTGATGGCTGGACAATAACAACAGTAGATGGTAATTTTTCTGCCCATTTTGAGCACACTATTGTGGTGCGAAAAAATAAAGCAGAAATTTTATCTAGTTTTAAAGAGATAGAAAAAGTATTAAGTAAAAACAATAAATAAAAAATGGCAAAACAGCCAAATATAGAACTGGACGGAACCATTAAGCAAGCATTATCGAATGCTATGTTTAGGGTTGAGCTTGAAAACGGACACATTATTACAGCTCATATTTCCGGAAAAATGAGAAAGTACTATATAAAGCTTTTGCCAGGAGATAAAGTAAAATTAGAAATGTCGCCTTACGATTTAACAAAGGGGCGAATAACATATAGGTACTAAAAAATAGAAATTATGAAAGTACGAGCATCAGTAAAAAAAAGAAGTGAGGATTGCAAAATCGTCAGAAGAAAAGGACGATTGTATGTAATCAATAAAAAGAACCCTAGATTTAAACAAAGACAAGGATAAAATATGGCAAGAATAAAAGGTATAGATTTACCTAAAAACAAAAGAGGCGAAATTGGCTTAACTTACATTTTTGGTATTGGCAGGTCTTTCGCAAAAGAGATTTTAAACAAAGCGAATGTGCCTTTGGATAAAAAAGTTCAAGATTGGGATGATAATCAGGTAAATACTATTCGTTCTATTATCAATGAAGAGTATAAAGTGGAGGGGGAATTACGCTCAGAGACCCAAATTAATATAAAAAGATTGATTGATATTGGTTCTTATAGAGGAATCCGCCACAGAAAAGGACTTCCTTTAAGAGGACAAAAAACAAAGAATAATTCTAGAACAAGAAAAGGAAGAAGAAAAACAGTAGCCAATAAAAAGATAGCTACTAAATTATAAATAATTATGGCAAAATCAAAAAAGAAGAATACAGTAAGAGTGGAAGCAGCAGGGCAAGCGCATATACAAGCTACTTTTAATAACATTATCATCTCATTAACCAACAATAATGGTCAAGTTATATCTTGGTCATCTGCTGGCAAAATGGGTTTTAGAGGGTCAAAGAAAAACACACCTTATGCTGCACAAATGGCAGCAGAAGATTGTGCAAAACCAGCTATGGAAGCAGGTCTTAGAAGAGTGAAAGTTTTTGTAAAAGGTCCTGGTTCAGGAAGAGAATCAGCAATAAGAGCAATCCATAATAGCGGGATTTTGGTAACGGAAATAGTAGATGTAACTCCTTTACCGCATAATGGTTGTCGACCTCCAAAAAGAAGAAGAGTATAAATTTAATTAATAAGAAAAAATGGCAAGATATACAGGTCCTACATCTAAGATAGCAAGAAAATTTGGCGAACCAATTTTTGGTCCTGACAAGGTATTGGATAAAAAAAACTATGGTCCGGGTCAGCATGGGAATACAAGAAGAAGAGGAAAAAAATCGGAATATGCTGTTCAGTTACAGGAAAAACAAAAAGCAAAATACACTTATGGTATTTTGGAAAAACAATTTTCTAACCTTTTCAAAAAAGCATTAAGAAAAAAAGGTATTACTGGTGAAATACTATTACAACTTTGTGAAACAAGATTGGATAATGTGGTGTACCGTTTAGGGATTTCCCCTACAAGAAGAGCGGCTCGTCAAATGGTAACGCATAAACATATTGTTGTAAATGAAAATATTACTAATATTCCTTCTTATGCTTTAAAGATAGGAGATGTAATTAGTGTAAGAGAAAAATCAAAATCGTTAGAAGTTGTTGGCGTATCATTAGCTGCCAGTTCTTACACTTCTGATTGGTTAGAATGGAATTCTGATACTTTGAAGGGGAAAGTTTTAGCTTTGCCAGAAAGAGAACAAATTCCAGAAAACATAAAAGAGCAACTAATTGTTGAACTTTATTCAAAATAAAAAATAAACTTAAAAAAATAAAATTATGCCAATATTAAATTTTCAAAAACCAGATGAAGTAGTAATGCTTGAGTCTGATAAAAAAGTAGGGAATTTTGAATTTCGTCCTTTAGAGCCAGGTTACGGGCTAACAGTCGGTAATGCTTTAAGGAGAGTTTTACTTTCCTCATTAGAGGGTTTTGCAATTACTTCTATTAAAATTGAAGGAGTTGAACATGAATTTTCAACTATTGATGGAGTAATTGAAGATGTAACAGAGATTGTTTTAAATCTTAAACAAATTAGGTTTAAACAACAAATTGAAGATGAAAATAGTGAAACTGCCATAATAAAAGTTTCAAGTCAGAAAACCATAACTGCAGCTGATGTTGCTAATGGCCTTTCTAATTTTCAAGTATTAAACCCAGAGCAAATAGTTTGTAATATGGATAAAAAAGTTTCTTTCGAAATGGAGATTCTTATCGAAAAAGGAAGAGGATATGTCCCTGCTGAAGATAATTCTAAAGAAGACACTGCTCTAGGAACTATTGCTATCGATTCTATTTTTACACCAATCAAGAATGTTAAATATGATGTTGAAAATTATAGAGTGGAACAAAAAACTGATTTTGAGAAACTAAATATTCATTTAGTAACAGATGGCTCAATCACACCAAAAGATGCTTTAACGGAAGCTTCAAAAATTCTGATTCAGCATTTTTTACTTTTCTCAGATGAAAAAATTACTTTTGGAAAGGACTTGGAAGATGAGTTTGATGAAGATACTTTGCATATGCGTCAATTACTTAAATCTAAACTTTCAGAATTAGGTTTGTCCGTAAGAGCTTTAAATTGCTTGAAAACAGCAGAAGTTCAAACATTAGGCGAATTGGTATCTTTTAACAAATCAGACTTACTAAAATTTAGAAACTTTGGAAAAAAATCATTAACTGAATTAGAATCTTTGGTTGAGGATAAAGGACTATCATTTGGTTTGGATATTTCCAAATATAATTTAGATAACGAACAATAAAATGAGACACGGGAAGAAATTTAATCATTTATCAAGAAAGGCTCCTCACCGAAAAGCAATGCTAGCTAATATGGCATGCTCTTTAATTGAGCACAAACGCATCAAAACTACTGTTGCAAAAGCAAAAGCTTTGAGGGTTTATATTGAGCCACTACTTACAAAATCAAAAGAGGATACTACTCATTCCAGAAGAACGGTATTTTCTTACTTAAAACAAAAACAAGCTATTACCGAATTATTTGGTGATGTTGCTGCAAAAATTGCTGATAGACCAGGTGGGTATACTCGAATTTTGAAATTAAGCAATCGACTGGGCGATAATGCAGAAATGTGTTTTATTGAATTGGTCGATTATAATGAAGATTACCAAACTGATAAACCAAAAAGAAAGAAAACAAGAAGAAGGGGAGCAAGTAAAACTACTGAAACTCAAACAGCAGAAACAGCAGCAGTTGAGCAAACAACAGAAGCTATTTTGGAAGAGAATATTGAAGAAGTAGAAGTGACTGATGATGTAAAAGTAGATGAAACAACTACTGAAACTGCTGAAGTTGCAGAGGATGAAAAAGGAGTGAGTCAAGAGGAAGAAGTGGTTGAACAAACAAAAGAGGAAACTGCTGAGGAAGAACAAGCAGAAGCAGTTGAAGAAACTACAGCAACTCAAGAAGATGTTCAAGAAGTTCATGAAGAAAAGAAGGAAGTAGAAGCAGTTGAAGATAAAGTAGAAGAAGCAGAAATAAAAGAGGAAGAAGACACTACTGAAGAAAATGTGGAAGAAGTTTCTGATGAAAAGATTCAAGAAGTTAAAGATGATGAGAAAGCAGAAGAAGTTCAGCAAGCGCCTCAAGCGGAACTAACTGAGGAAAAAGAAGTGAAGGAGGAGAAGCATGAAGAAACAGTAGAAAATGAAGTAGAAGAGGAAGAAACAAAAGCAGAAGATGTTCAAGAAACAGAAGATAATTCAGATGAGCAGAAGAAAGATGAATAAATCTTCAATTGTTTTAAAAAATAAAAGGATAAAGCTTTATGTGCTTTGTCCTTTTTTTTTAATTTTATTTCCAATATTTTAATCAAATAATGAAGTATATAAAACAAAATAATGCGGTTGTTCTTTTAGAGGACGGAATGATTTTTCATGGAAAATCTGTTGGTATTTCAGGGATAGCTACAGGTGAAATTTGCTTTAATACAGGAATGACTGGTTATCAGGAGGTGTTTACTGACCCTTCTTATTATGGGCAATTGATGATAACTACTAATGCTCATATTGGTAATTATGGCGTACATGCTGATGAGGTAGAATCTGACTCTATGAAAATTGCTGGATTGATATGTAAGAATTTTAATAATGGATTTTCTCGTGAGGGAGCGAAAGGCGATTTATATCAGTATTTTCAGGATCAGAACAAAGTAGTAGTTGCTGATGTGGATACTAGAGCTCTTGTGAGATATATTAGACATAAAGGGGCTATGAATGCCATTATATCTTCTGAAACAACTGATATTTATGCTTTGCAAAAGCAATTAGAAAAAGTTCCTTCTATGGAGGGATTGGAACTTTCATCAAAAGTTACTACTGAAAAATCCTATTTCTTTGGAGATGAAAAAGCAAAATACAAAGTTGCAGTTCTCGATATTGGCGTAAAACGAAATATTTTAAAATGTCTTTCTGATAGAGATTGTTATTTGCAGGTTTTTCCAATGCATGCTTCTTATCAGGAAATGAACGCTTGGAATCCAAATGGTTTCTTTTTATCCAATGGTCCTGGTGACCCTTCTGCCATGCCAGAGGTGATTGAAGAGGTAAAGAAAATAACAGAAGATGGTAATCCAGTTTTTGGTATTTGTTTAGGACATCAAGCATTGGCTTTGTCTGAAAGTATAGCAACTTATAAAATGCATAACGGACACAGAGGGATTAATCATCCTGTTATAAATTTAAGCAGTGGAAAAGCAGAAGTAACTTCACAAAATCATGGTTTTGGAATTTCTGAAGAAGACATAAAAAATAATCCAAATGTTGAAGTAACGCATGTGAATTTGAATGACAACACTGTTGAAGGAATCAAACTCTTAAATAAGAATTGTTTTTCTGTGCAATACCATCCTGAAGCTTCTCCTGGCCCTCATGATTCAAGGTATTTGTTTGATCAGTTTGTAAGCAATATTAAAAATCATAAGAATAACAAATGAGTAAAATTGTAAATATACATGCACGCCAAATATTAGATTCAAGAGGCAGCCCAACAGTTGAGGCTGAAGTATTTACTGATAAAGGAATTATGGGAAGGGCAGCAGTTCCATCAGGAGCATCTACCGGAAAGCATGAGGCTGTTGAGTTAAGAGATGGTGATAAAAACAGCTATTTGGGAAAGGGAGTTTTGAATGCCGTAAATAATATTAAAACTGAAATACAGAATTCAATTGTTGGTTGTGAGGTAAGCGAACAGTCTTTTATTGACAACAAAATGATTGACTTAGACGGTACTCCAAACAAAGCTAATTTGGGAGCTAATGCTATTTTGGCTGTTTCCATGGCTGCTGCAAAGGCTGCTGCAATTGAACAAAACAAAAATTTGTTTGCTTATATTGGCGGTGATAAGGCCCATACTTTACCAATCCCTATGATGAATATTCTAAATGGTGGTTCGCATGCCGATAATAGTATCGATTTTCAGGAATTTATGGTAATGCCAATTGGCGCATCTTCTTTTTCCCATGCTTTGCAAATGGGAACGGAAGTTTTTCATCATTTAAAAGCGGAGCTTAAAAATCAGAATTATTCCACTAATGTTGGAGATGAAGGAGGTTTTGCTCCTAACTTAGGTTCGAATGAAGAAGCAATTGAAGTGGTATTAAAAGCCATTGAAACTGCTGGCTATCGCCCTGGTGAAGATATGTATATTGCAATGGATGCTGCTGCATCCGAATTTTATAATGCAGAAGAAAATGTGTATCATTTTCACCAGTCAACAGGAGATAAACTAACACCTGCTGAAATGGTGGCTTACTGGGAAGATTGGACAAAAAAATATCCAATTATTTCCATTGAAGATGGTTTGGATGAAGATGATTGGGATGCTTGGAAACTCTTGACAGATAAAATTGGAGATAAAGTACAATTGGTGGGGGATGATTTATTTGTAACTAATGTCGATCGTTTAGGAAGAGGTATTGATAATGGAATTGCAAACTCTATTTTGATAAAAGTAAATCAGATTGGAACATTAACTGAGACAATTAGTGCTGTAAAAATGGCTCAAAATAATTCCTACACTTCTGTAATGAGTCACAGATCGGGTGAAACGGAAGATACTACAATTGCAGATTTAGCTGTTGCGCTTAATTGTGGACAAATAAAAACAGGTTCAGCATCTCGTTCCGACAGAATGGCAAAATACAATCAGCTTTTAAGAATTGAAGAATTCTTAGGAAAAGATGCTATTTATCCAGAAAAAAATTCTATATTCGGCTAGTTTAAAAAGTTTAAAGAACTTATGGCAAAAAAGGCAGAGCTACATTATGATGGGAAAGTTTATGAACTTCCGATAATTGAAGGAACAGAAAATGAAACTGCTATTGATATTAGTAAACTAAGACAAGATGCAGGAATCATTACTTTAGATAGGGGATTTAAAAATACAGGATCTACTGAAAGTGCTATTACCTTTTTAGATGGGGAAAAAGGAATATTAAGATATAGAGGTTATTCCATTGAAGACTTAGCCGAAAATGCCAGCTTTTTAGAAGTTGCTTTTTTGCTGATTTATGGGGAATTACCAAATTCTAAGGAATTATATAATTTTCAAGAAGAAGTTTCAAAACATACATTAGTGCATGAGGATGTAAGGGCGATATTAGATGGGTTTCCATCTAAATCTCATCCAATGGGAGTGTTGTCTTCTTTGGTTTCATCCCTTACTGCATTTTATCCAAAATCCTTAGATCCAAATCGTTCAGCAGAAGAAGTGAACGGGACAATAATTCGTTCCATTGCAAAACTACCAACTCTAGCAGCTTGGAGTTTTAAAAATAGAATGAGGCAACCCGTAATTTATCCTGATAACTCTTTAGGGTATTGCGAAAATTTTATCAGGATGATGTTTTCCTTACCAACTGTTAATTATGAAGTTAATCCTGTAATTACAAGTGCTTTAAACAAACTTTTAATTTTACATGCCGATCATGAGCAGAATTGTTCAGCAGCAACTGTCCGAATTGTTGGCTCCTCTCATGCAAGTTTATATGCTTCAATTTCTGCTGGGATTGCTGCACTTTGGGGCCCATTACATGGAGGAGCAAATCAGGCAGTAATTGAAATGTTTGAGCAGATAAAGGAAAACGGAGGAGATGTGAATAAATATGTTGAAAAGGCAAAAGACAAATCAGATCCATTTCGTCTGATGGGCTTTGGGCACAGAGTTTATAAAAACTTTGATCCTAGAGCTAAGATTATTAAAAAAGCTGCTGATGATGTGTTGGCACAATTAGGGGTTGAAGATCCAATTTTGGATATTGCTCTTAAATTAGAGAAAGTAGCTCTCAAAGATCAATATTTTAAAGATAGAGGTTTGTATCCTAATGTTGATTTTTATTCAGGTATAATTTACAGAGCATTGGGTATTCCTACAGATATGTTTACGGTAATGTTTGCATTGGGAAGATTACCAGGATGGATTGCACAATGGAAAGAAATGAGGGAAAATCATGAACCTATAGGAAGACCAAGACAAATTTATGTTGGTGAAAATGAAAGAAAATATGTTTCTATTAATAAAAGATAAATCTTAGAGATTAGTATGTAGATGTTAGATTAAAAAACTCGGTGTTATTCACCGAGTTTTTTTACTTTTGGACAATGGCTTATAGAACCTTACAACAATGTATTTCTGATTTAGAAAAGGAAGGTGAACTTATTCGAATTTCGGAACAGGTAAATCCTGATTTGGAAATGGCATCTATTCATCTGGATGAATTTACAAAAGGAGGGAAAGCCATTTTATTTGAAAAGATTAAAGGAAGTAAATTTCGGGCAGCTTCTAATTTATTTGGAACTTTAAAAAGAAGTAAGTTTATGTTTCGTGATAGTTTAGAAAAGGTAAAACAGCTTATTGACCTTAAAACAAATCCTGCTTCTGCACTTAAAAATCCATTTGAGGCCATTTTTACTGCACTTCATGCTATTTATGCTATCCCTGTAAAAGTTAGATTTCCAAGAAAATTTAAAGAAATACAGATTGAGGATTTACCACAAG
The DNA here is from genome assembly GCA_012960835.1 of Flavobacteriales bacterium. Taxonomy (GTDB): domain Bacteria; phylum Bacteroidota; class Bacteroidia; order Flavobacteriales; family BACL11; genus DUAL01. The sequence continues at coordinate 28,225 of DUAL01000138.1, forward strand.
TAAAATGTTGGAAAGAGGATGGGGGAGCTTTTATTACTTTACCTCAAGTCTATTCGGAAGATGTAGAAAATCCAGGAATTATGAATTCCAATTTAGGAATGTACAGAATTCAACTTTCCGGGAATGATTATGTACCCAATAAGGAGGTGGGGATGCATTATCAAATTCACAGAGGGATAGGTGTGCATCAGAAAAAAGCCAACCAAAAAGTAGAACCTTTAAAGGTTTCTATTTTTGTAGGAGGACCACCAGCTCATACTTTTGCTGCCGTTATGCCATTACCTGAGGGAATGTCAGAAATGGCTTTTGCAGGAATTTTAGGAGGAAGGAACTTTCGTTATGCAAAGAAAGATGGCTATACTATTTCAGCAGATGCCGATTTTGTAATCTGTGGAGAGTTACACCAAAATGATGTAAAAGCTGAAGGCCCTTTTGGAGATCATTTGGGTTATTATAGTTTGAAACACGATTTCCCAGTTTTGAAGATTCACAAAGGATATGCTAAAGAAAATGCCATTTGGCCTTTTACGGTTGTGGGTCGTCCCCCTCAAGAGGATTCTCAGTTTGGAGCTTTGATACATGAAATTACTGGAAAGGCAATTGAGAAAGAAATCCCAGGATTAAAAGCGGTAAATGCGGTAGATGCATCAGGAGTTCATCCTTTATTATTAGCGGTGGGAAGTGAACGATATACTCCTTATAATCCTACTAAACAACCCCAAGAATTATTGACTATTGCCAATCATATTTTAGGAACAGGACAAATGTCCTTAGCCAAATATGTATTTATTTGTGATGAAGAAAATGCTCCAGATGTGAATGACGAAAAGGAATATTTCACTCATTTTCTGGAAAGGGTAAATTGGAAAAGAGATTTACATTTCCAAACCAAAACGACTATTGATACTTTGGACTATAGTGGAGACGGACTGAATGAAGGTTCAAAAGTAGTGATTGCAGCTGCTGGAGATAGTAAAAGAACTTTATCTGAAAACTTGCAGAATATCAATTTAACTACAGGTTTTTCTAACCTACAATTAGTGAGTAATGGAAATTTAGTAGTAGAAGGTAAAGGAGAAATTAATGACTTAATTGATTCTTTAGAAAAACAAAATTTAGAAGGAATAGCACTGATTACTTTAGTAGATGATGCCACTTTTACAACTGAAGATTTCTCCAATTGGTTGTGGATTACTTTTACCCGTTCCAATCCTGCAAACGACATTTATGGTGTAGATGCAGAGCATAAGAACAAACATTTTTCGTGTTCTATTCCTATTATTGATGCCAGAATAAAAGCACATCATGCTCCTGTTTTGGAGAGGTAATCACTTCTTCTTGAATTTTCTCCACTGTTTTTTCTTTTTATTCTTTGTTTGAATCTTATATTCAGGAGCTCTCTCAAAACCATTTGGTAAACTAAGTTTTGGAACTTCTTTTTCAATCAGTTTTTCAATATCCATAAAATTACGCACTTGTTTCGGATTGATGAATGTAATGGCTTCTCCTGTTCTGTCCGCTCTGGCAGTACGCCCAATTCTGTGCACATAATCCTCTGCATCATGAGGTACTTCATAATTGATAACTAATTCAATTTCTTGGATATCTATTCCTCTGGATAAAATATCGGTAGCAACTAGGATTCTAATTTTCTTATTTTTAAAGTCTCTTATGGTTTCTTCTCTTTCGCTTTGATCCAACCCAGAATGCATTTCAGAGGCTTTCATTCCTGCTCTGTTTAAAGTTTTTTTAATTTCTCTTACACTTTTTATGCTTGAGGCAAAAATGAGGACATGACTTAAATCTTTTCCTTTTGCTCTTAGTATTTCTCTTGCCAAATTTACCTTTTGGCTATCGTGTACCATATAAGCAGATTGAGTAATACCTGCTGCAGGTTTTGAAATTGCTAAACTTATACTTGCCGGATTATCGAGTAATTTGGTAGCAAGTGTTCTAATTTTTGGAGGCATTGTTGCTGAAAACAAAAGTGTTTGCATTTTTTCAGGTAATGATTTTGCAATTTTCATAATATCATCATAAAATCCCATGTCTAACATTCTATCTGCTTCATCCAATATAAAATGCTGAACCCCTGAAGTATCAAAATAATCAAAATCTAAATGAGCCAATAATCTTCCTGGCGTACAAATAATAATATCCGCTCCATTAACTAAAGCTTGTTTCTGATTGTCAAACTCCACTCCAGTTCCTCCACCATAAATAGGGTAAGAAGATGAATTGGTGAAATAGGA
>DUAL01000139.1:0-670 GCA_012960835.1 Flavobacteriales bacterium
CTTCATCATCCATGTCTAAGGTGGGGTAAATAGCATGGGGGTCACCCCATGTCTGACCCCAACATCCCCCCCCATGTGCTGGCGTTTCCGGAAACTTTGAACCTTCATAACTGACCTTAGATTACGTTTTCAGAAGCTCTCGATAAGACGAACCCCTACTATATCATACGTGCTCTATCGTTTCCCCCTATCTAGAACGCCTGAAACCTCCATCTAAGCTACTTTTTTGAATAAAACATGAATAACATATTAAGTGTTTGACTAAAAATACAAAGCGTGGACTTTAAAAAATAAAAGCATGACCATGTGTTTTTGATTTGTTAAATTAAATTACAATATTTCTAAAAAATTAATTACTAAATCTAGATATTCATCAAGAGTGAAAAAGCTAAATTGACTAGAATTTGTTTTATACTGAAAAGCCATCATGGTATGTTTTACTATTTGCAGATGGTGTATTTTTAGCGTATCGACAGGGAGGTTGTTAATTGCTAAGACATTGCTTAGTATCTCTTCTTTACTCTCTTTAGGAAGCCCCAAAATAATATGCGCTCCTAATAGAATTCCCCTGTTTTTTGCCATATCAAATGCTTTTATGGCATCCTCATGAGTTTGACATCTGTTTATAAGGTCAAGTGTTTTATTATTTGTCGATTCTAGCCCAAATTCT
>DUAL01000139.1:680-1074 GCA_012960835.1 Flavobacteriales bacterium
ACTTTATAAAATTTCCATCTTTTACCAGTTGCTCCAAATAATCTAATATTTCATTGGTGATACAATCCGGGCGAGTGGCAATAACCAAACCAATTACATCTTTATGCTTTAACGCCTGTTCATATTTTTGCTTGAGTTCTTCTAATGGCGCATAAGTATTGGTAAATGCCTGAAAGTAAGCCAAGTATTTTTGGCTTTTATACATTTGGGAGAAGAATGTAATTCCTTCATCAATCTGCTGAGAAATTGGTTTTATCGGTTTGCAATATTCAGGATTAAACGTATTGTTATTACAATAAGTGCAGCCACCTTTTCCTTTGCTTCCGTCAATGTTTGGGCAAGTAAATCCAGCATTTATCGATACTTTCTGTACGCGTCCACCAAATTTTTTCTT
>DUAL01000139.1:1084-5130 GCA_012960835.1 Flavobacteriales bacterium
AGAGGAATAATCGGTATATCTTTTTTGGTTTTTAGTCTCCAATTTCACTACTTAATTTTAATTCAACTACAACAATAAAGGAAAATATTCGTATTTATATAAAGATTTTACTAATTTTGAAACAGAATTTATTTTAACAAATGTCCTCAACATCTTCTCGTCTAGAAAAAAAAGGCTTTCTAAGCCAACTGCCGCCAAAGGCAAATATTGATGATTATGAAGTAATTACCATCAATGGTAAGTCCGGTAAAAAACTAAAAATGTACAGAGAAAAAAAGGAGCAGATTGATATAGATGGTTTAGAGGATTTTACACATAGCTGGACTACTTTTCAGCAAAATTTAAGCTAAGTTACTTATCCCTTATTCATTGCCTCCTCCCTTCTCTTTTGCATTCCCTCACTTAATTTTTTAATCTTGTCGCTTACTGTTGTTTCATAACAAAAAGGTAAGATTGCGTGCATTAATGCTTTTAAACTTAAAGAAAATAAAAGACAAGAAAATTTTAATGCTTTTCCAAAGTGTTGCAAATATGATTCTCCTACTTCTTTCGGATGTTTTGTAAAAATATTTTTATTCATTTTATAAAATTTTTTTAAGCGGAAAAGTATCTTTTAATCGTACTCCTCTATCTGTTTTTTCAACTGTGCAGCATTCACTGTAATTATCGTGCTGCAAAAATAGAATGTATTCTCTATCTGCCGCCTCATTTAAGAATTTTTCTTTTTCACCCAATGTAACCAATGGTTTGGTATCATAACCCATCACATAAGGGAGTGGAATATGCCCAGAACTTGGCAAAAGGTCAGCAGCAAAAACAATTGTTTTTTCTTTATAAGTGATGTGCGGAATCATTTGTGCTTCTGTATGCCCATTCACAAAAAAACAGTTAAAATTATTGAATAAATCTCCTTCTTTTTCTACAAAATTCAAATGCCCAGCCTCTTGGATAGGAATGATATTCTCTCTTAAAAAAGAGGCTTTCTCCCTGTTGTTTGGCTCAGTTGCCCACCTCCAATGCTGCTTATTACTCCAATACTTTGCATTCTTAAAAGTCATTTCGAAACTTGTTCTGTCGGCATTCCATTTCACACTCCCTCCACAATGGTCAAAATGTAAATGAGTTAAGAAAACATCCGTTACATCATCAGCCGAGAAACCATGCTTTGCTAATGAAGAATGCAAGTTCACATCTCCATGCAAATAGTAATGCTTTAGGAATTTATCATCTTGCTTATCGCCTATTCCATTATCAATCAATATCAAACGATTTCCGTCTTCAATCAACAAGGAACGCATAGCCCAAGGGCATAAGTTATTTTCATCAGCAGGATTAGTACGACTCCACAACACTTTTGGCACAATACCAAACATGGCACCACCATCTAATTTAAAATATCCTGTTTCTATTGTGTACAATTGCATGTTAGTAAATTTTGCTGGCTCAAAAGTAAGAAAGTTGATTTATCTATACTTTTAAATCGATATTATTTTTAAAGATATGAAGATACATTTAATTGCAATTGGAGGAAGTGCTATGCACAATATGGCTTTGGCCTTGCACCATAAAGGGTATGCTATTAGCGGTTCGGATGACGCTATTTTTAGCCCAAGTAAAGATAGATTAGAAAAATATGGCTTACTTCCATCTGAAATGGGTTGGTTTCCTGAAAAAATAACAAAAAATTTGGATGCAATTCTTTTAGGAATGCACGCCAGAATAGATAACCCAGAACTAGCAAAAGGAAAAGAATTAAACATTCCAATTTTCTCTTATCCTGAATATATTTACGAGCAATCTAAAAATAAAAAACGAGTTGTAATTGGCGGTAGCCATGGTAAAACTTCCATAACCGCTATGATATTGCATGTACTTCAAAACTTAAATATTGATTGCGATTATATGGTTGGTGCACAATTGGAGGGATTTGATACCATGGTGAAATTAACGCATGAAGCGTCTATCATTATTTTGGAAGGAGATGAGTATTTGAGCTCCCCAATTGACAGACGGCCAAAATTTCATTTATATCAACCTCACATTGCAGTGCTTAGCGGTATTGCTTGGGATCATATTAATGTATTCCCTACTTTTGAGATGTATGTAGATCAGTTCCGGATTTTTAAGAATATGGTTTCGGATACGCTTATCTATTGTGAGGAAGACAAAGAATTAAAGAAACTTGCTAGAGAGGAAACTAATTGTAAACTCATCCCTTACTCCACTCCAAATCATAATATTGAAAACGGAATAACTACAGTTTCCAATACTGAACTCATCATCTTTGGAAACCATAATTTACAGAACTTAAATGCCGCAAAATTAGTCTGTAATAAATTGGGTGTTTCTGATTTTGATTTCTACAAAAAAATAGCGTCTTTTAAAGGAGCATCCATGCGTTTGGAATTGGTTAAAAAAACTGCTACTTCTTCTATTTATAAGGATTTTGCACACTCTCCATCCAAGTTAAAAGCAACTTCTTCTGCCATGAAAAAACAGTTTATTGGCAGAAAATTAGTGGCTTGTATGGAACTCCACACATTCAGTAGTTTGAATGAAGAATTTTTACAACAATACAAAGGATGTATGGATGAACCAGACATAGCAATTGTGTATTTTAGCCCAGAGGCTATAGCGCATAAGAAATTAGAATCCATTACAACAAAGCAAGTTTATTCTGCTTTTGCTCGTGAGGGTTTATTAGTATTTACTGATTCTAAAAAACTAGAAGAACATCTACAACAGTTAGATTGGAAAAATCAGAACCTTTTAATGATGAGCTCAGGTAATTTTGACAATATAGATATAATGTATCTAATTTAAAAAAGCCCTCTTTTTGAGGGCTTAATTATTACAGTATCTTTTTTTTAGTAATTGCTAGATTACTTATTCATGGTTAGTAAAAACTCCTTATTGTCTTTTGTTCTCATCATTCTTTCTTTCATAAATTCAATCGCTTCCACAGGATTCATATCGGCCAAGTAATTTCTAAGTACCCAAATTTTCTGGATATCATCTTTATCCAATAGTAAATCTTCTTTTCTGGTAGAGGAAGATACCAAGTCCACTGCTGGATAAATTCTTCTGTTAGAGATTCTTCTATCCAGTTGTAATTCCATATTTCCGGTTCCTTTAAATTCTTCAAAGATAACCTCATCCATTTTGCTACCTGTTTCGGTAAGTGCAGTAGCCAAAATAGTAAGAGAACCTCCATTTTCAATTTTTCGGGCTGCCCCAAAAAATCGTTTTGGCTTGTGCAATGCATTAGCATCCACACCACCACTAAGCACTTTACCAGAAGCTGGTTGAACCGTATTGTACGCCCTTGCTAATCTGGTAATCGAATCCAACAAAATAACAACATCATGTCCGCATTCCACCATTCTTTTGGCTTTGTCGAGCACTATATTAGCCACTTTCACATGCCTTTCTGCTGGCTCATCAAATGTAGATGCAATTACTTCTGCATTTACGCTTCTTTCCATATCGGTTACCTCTTCTGGACGTTCGTCAATAAGTAAAATAATCATATATACTTCTGGATGATTATCGGCAATTGCATTGGCAATGTCTTTTAGTAAAACTGTTTTTCCTGTTTTTGGTTGAGATACAAGTAGTCCTCTTTGCCCCTTTCCAATAGGGGTGAAAATATCCAATATTCTAGTGGATAAATTACTATGTCCATTATTAGTTAAAGTAAATTTTTCGAAAGGAAATAAAGGAGTTAAGTGCTCAAACGGCACTCTATCTCGTACTACATTTGGGTCTCTTCCGTTTATGGTTTCCACCTTTATCAGTGGGAAATATTTTTCTCCTTCTTTTGGTGGCCGAACTGTTCCCCTAATAGTGTCTCCGGTTTTTAGTCCGAAAAGCTTTATTTGAGATTGCGAAATATACACATCATCAGGTGAGGTAAGATAGTGATAGTCAGATGAACGCATAAAACCATAGCCATCTGGCATAATTTCCAAAACGCCTTCTGCTATAATAATGCCATCAAAATCATAATTATAGTTGTGCCCTTTTTTCTCTTGTTTTTGATTTGG
>DUAL01000140.1 GCA_012960835.1 Flavobacteriales bacterium
GTCTACGAGATTACTGATGATGGATCTTTGGCTTTTAACATACAGCAAAACCTTCTTTTGTTAGAATATGAAGCTGATTTGATTGATGTTCATGTTAAGTACGGAACTAAGGCGAACCCAGTCGGGTCAATATTACTTAATACATTTCTTATAGGGATTCCACTGTTAATAGACCCGAGTGAGCAAGTGGATATGTTTACTGGCTATGAAGCTAGCGATAATGTTATAAGAACTATAAGAAAAAATGCAAGAAAAACAGGCGTCAGAAAGTGGCATAAATTTTCAGTAGATGGCACCAAAGTAAATATTGAATCAGATGGTGTAATTTTATTTAATGGTTTAAAACAAAAAACCAATGATATTGGTTTTGTTTTTAGAGATGCTCGTAGAAATAGCAAGATATATGGAGATACAGGAAAGATTAATTCGGTCACTGTAAAGGTTAAGGGTGACCTATCTGATATTACAAAAAAGATTAATATTCAGGAAATTGATACTTATCCAGTCCAAACAGTTTTATGGTCAAGTAATACATATAAATATTTAGGAAAGGGCGGATCGAACCGTGATACTTTAGATAAAAAAATATCCAGTATGGCTGAATTAGAGTTTGAGAAATATAGCAAGCCTCCAGTTAGCTTGGTTAGAGAGTATAACGATTTAAAAAATCAACAACCAAAGCAAACTACTCTAACTAAAGAAGAGTTTGAGAAAACTAGTGATTTTAATAAGAGGGTTCTTGAAAGTAAAAGAATTTATGATAATTCAGCACAAGACTACAACAATAAAATTTCAAATATTAATGCGAGACTCAATCAATTTAACAAAACGCATTCTACCTTGCCAAAATATTTAAAATTATCGATTTATGAAAAAGCGTTAAACAATATTCGTGGCATTCCGATTCTAACATTTAAGAGATATGATGCCGACGCAGAATTGTTTTATGCTACATTGACATCTAGCAATGATAATTTTTATGAGGATGTTGTTGCTAAAATTGAGCCAACTTCGGCCAAAAAATTAAAAGACTTTTTGGCGGGCTTGACAAGAAAAAAAATGAATAACAACCCTGGAAATACTATTGGTTATTGTGACAGACTAAGTCAAATAAATAATAAGTCAAATACTCAAATTGCATTATTTGATAAATGCAAGAAGAATTGGCCGTCCAAATGGGTAACCGCAACACCTAAAATAACTTTTGGTTATTGTGACAGACTAAGTCAAATAAATAATAAGTCAAATACTCAAATTACATTATTTGATAAATGCAAGAAGAAGTGGCCGTGGAAATGGGTAACCGCAACACCTAAAAATGTAGAAAGTGCATTTAATAATCACGGTTTTGGAAAAATAATTGGTGATTATGACTCGGGAAGGGCAATGTACAACAATTTAGGTTGTTCAGGTTGTCACGGTGCTGCTGGTAATTCAGTGATACCGTCATACCCTTCATTAGCGGGTAAAGACGCTGGTTGGATTGTTCAACAGTTAAAAGACTTCCAGTCTGGCGCTCGTGTAGACCCAACTATGAATGCAATGGCACCGATGGCTGCTGGCAATGAAATAAATATAGCTAAATATCTAAGGATGCAATGATGATTAGATCTAAAAAACTTTATTGGTTGTTTTTGTTATTTATTTTTTTAGGTGGTTGTGCACAGCAGAGCGAAGATCAAAATATTAAGAAGACTCCAAGTATAGAAGTAGAAAAAAAATCTTTTGGCCCAATAATTAGGTACAAACTTGATGGAACTGTACTCGAATTAAAAAGTATTATTGTAAAAAATGATAATAATGTATTTGATTTTTATCCAGTAGCTAATTCTAACAATTCAAATTCAAATTCTTTAATGGTTAATATAGGTGAGAATACCAATATTGGAAAGCTGCAGAACTTATCTAGTATAGATAATGCATTTATCGATGGTGTTGATTTTGATAGCGGTGAGGCTCAACAAAATGCGCAAGCATTAACTGAATTACAAAAAAAATTAGCTAGGCAGCAATTTATTTCCAATCAAGCTGATCAAATAGCAGAGATTGAACAAGAGCTTTCTGCTAAAGATCGTCCAAATGAAGCTTACAACAGCCTATTTAAAAAGATTGGTTCTATCTCCAATCATGATGGATTACAATTTAACTCAAACACTATCGCTATTCTAATAGGTAATCGGAAATATAAACACAGTGTTCCAAAAGTTAGGTTTGCACATAACGATGTTGACCTAGTTGAAAAATATCTTTTATCAAGAGGTGTTAATCAAGAGAATATATACAAACATAAAGATAAAACCTTTGGCGAGATTACACAAATTTTTAATTTAGAATTAGATAGTATTATTGGCAATAATGGCTTAGACAAAAATATCTTAGTATACTACTCAGGTCACGGTATTGTAGATCCTAGTACGAGCAATCCATACATACTTCCAGTTGATTCAAAACCAGGTTATGTGTCAACACATGGGTATTCACTTAATAAGCTTGTTAAGACTGTTTCTAGTTTAAATGTATCCAGGCGTTCAATTATCATTGAATCCTGTTTTTCTGGCAATACAGCAGGAGGGCAAATCTTTAAAGACTCATCAGGCATTATCATCCAACCAAGAGATATACAGCCAGGCAAGAACATGATATTAATAACAGCAGCTGGTAAAGACGAGGTAGCTTCGTGGGATAAGAATTATAGACTAGGTTTATTTACAAAGAATTTACTTAAAGGCTTGTCTGGTGAGGCAGATACAGATACAGATGGTATTGTATCGCTAGATGAATTAAAACTATTCTTGCAAGATAAGGTGAATCATGAGGCAAGGCTGAATGATAAGCGACCACAAAACCCTGTGTTACGCATTCGATCTAATTAATAAAATGATTGCAATTAGAAAAAAAATATTTAGCCTTACTGTCACTATGCTCTTATTAAGCTCTTGTTCACAAGAGGTACTTATTCAAGAGAGTGTAAAAATTACTCCAATTAATCAAATCACTAAGATTTTAGGTGGTAACAATATTTATGAACATGATTATTCATTTGATAATAGTATTTCAGAACAAGAAGCATGCAAAACAGCAGAGAAAGAACTAAAACAACAGCAAATAGTAAACCAATGTGGCGTTCAGGATATTGAAAGTGTATCTGTGCTTACAATTTTTAACAATGATGAGCAATTCTATAATTTCATGAGAGAGCGCATAACTGGTGAAATAAAACTGTTTAATAAACAGGGGGAGTGGACTATTGATCGCATTACTCCTAATAGATTGAAATGCACTGTAAAAGCTAAAATTGAAGTTGTATGTCATCCTAGAGACACATCCTTTGCCCCATTATTTGCAGATAGCATCACTTTGAATAAGCGCAATTTTATTGAAGGAGATCAGTTAAAAATAGAAGTGGAATCTGAAAATAATCTATATTTCTATTTATTTCAATATTCTCCAGATTTAACTAACACTAAGAATGATAAGAAAAACTTTGTTCGCCTTTTTCCAAACCAATTAGATGCTGATAATTATTTTAAAAAAGGCACCTACAAAATTCCAAGTAACAATAAATATGATTTATTGTTAACTTTAGATGCTAATGAAATTTCTACTAATGAGTTAATCGTTGCTTTAGCACTAAGAAAAGGTGTACCTTTTAAACGAGCAATGACATTTGCTAATTTTAATAAGATTTTATCTGGGATAAAATTAGTTGATCGCCGAGAGGCGCATATCCCATATTCAGTAACTAAAAGATAACGATAGAGTAAAGCTCAAATACTTACTTAAATTTATGAAAAAAATAACCATTTGGATTGCAATTGTATCATTAATGTCTTTAAGTGCCTGCACTGCCAGTAAAATAGAAGATATAGGTACACATACTGTTCTAAACGAGCAGGTAAATAGAACGACTGAAATTCAAGAGTATGTTGATACCAAGCAAAGAAAAACAGCATCAGAGCACATTTTAGAGCATCCATATGCTTTTGCTTTAGCTGCTAATTTAGCAATGTATTTAGCAGTGTTTTTATTTTAGGTATTCTTGCAATGGTTATAGCGCCAAATGCACCTCAATAGAGTGAAGGGCTACTAATGAAAAACCTGCAAGGTGATGCAGATAAAAATTCTGATACATTTATCAGTCACAAGGAGTTAAGTGCTTATCTGTATGAAAATGTATCAAATAGTGCTAATGATATAGACATGGAGCAAAATCCTACATGGAGCGGTGTTGATAGTGATGCGATTTTAACCAAAGTGGCGCATTGAATGTATCAATGAACTTCGTAACCCTTGTTAACCAGACAATTTTTTAATATTTTTGTCCTGGTTTCTTTCTCTTCAGTTTTTTTCCCACTACCGCCTATAACCCCACCCAAAACAGTGCCTGCAGCAACAAATGGTAATGCTGGCACAGTAATGGTACCTGCAACAAGAATAGCCACTCCTGCTACAGCCGAACCCCCGGTAAATGCACCAATGCCGGTATTGGTTAAAGATTCAGTGGTCAAGCTGTATTTTTTAGCATCTTTTTCACAAATAGCACGATCTTGCTCATATATTTGCATGTTTTTAATCTTGGCAAGATTAACCGGTACGTGATTAGCACCACCAAAGCATCCAGATAGAAATACAAAAGGGATTGCTGCTAATATTGACTTGAAAGGTGTGTCCATAGCTTTACTTTGAAATTTTTATTGAGTTAATAATCCAATAGATCCATAATATCTACATCTTCGGAGCTAGTATTTAATTTAATATAAAGATCTTTAGATGCTTTTTTAGTGGCCCTTATAACCAAAGAAGAAGTAATTCCTTTAACTGAATTTTCAGACACTTCTTTTTCTGCTGTAGCAGTGGCAGTATAGTTTCTGTTATCTGTTTTATGGTTGGCAGATACAGAAACATTAACTTTGACAATTACCGTATTTAAAGCAGCTGTATTATCTGGAATAGAGTCAAAAATATTTCCAAAAGGATTATTGCTTCTATCTTGGTTCATTG
>DUAL01000141.1:0-378 GCA_012960835.1 Flavobacteriales bacterium
AACTCTATGAAAAACAACATTGTCATATTTTCCGTCATTAGCAAGTTTTTTAATTCTTTCGACATGTTTAGGTGCCACATCTGGAAATAATTCAATTTTCACATCTCCGTCTTTAAGTTTTAAGATCATTATATGTTCTCCCGCTATTGTGTTATTAGTTAAAAAAAAAAATAAAATTAAAATTTGTAAAATATTTTTAACCATATTTTTGTTTTAATGCTTTAATAGTACTTTGAGTTGTAAATTTTTTAATATCACCACCAAGAGATATTATTTCTTTTACGAATTTTGATGAAATAATTTGATTTTCTACATTTGACATTAAAAAAATTGTTTCAATGTTGTTATTTAGCTTTCTATTCATTCCTGCTAATTGAA
>DUAL01000141.1:554-2271 GCA_012960835.1 Flavobacteriales bacterium
AATTTTTAGTATCACCATCAGAGATAGCTATAACAACCGTATCAACTATTTTTAATGCTTTTTTAATTACATCAATATGACCAAAAGTAATTGGGTCAAAGGTACCAGGATAAATAGCATTGTTTTTCATTACAATAAATTGTTTTCACATTTGACACGCCACTTAAGGGGATTACATTGCCGCCAGTTTTAGTAGTAACAACATGTTTTGCAAATCCAACTGGAGCCATTGTTGGATACGCTTCAATACCAGAGATTCGATAATCATGAACTACCTGTAATGGAGTTCTAATGTCGTACCCATCTACAAACAACCCCCTTTCCCAAGGTAACGGGTTATAAACAAACAGAAACGCTTCGACTATATACAGTGAAAATGTCAAAGATATAAACATCATCAATGAGGTTGCCTTCTTTTCATAACTAAGTCTTGATGAAAAAAATAGTACTACTAGTACAAATGTAAATATCAGCAAATAAATAAAATATGGATTCCCACTTTTGAAGAATCCATAATCTAAAAATTTAACGAGCAGAATTAATAATAGTAACAATGTAATCGTTATGAATATTCTAAAAGTCATGTCTAATTTATTCATAAATTAATCGTAACAAAATTATTAGGGAGATTACCCTTGTAACTTATTATTCTGCTAGAAAAACGATAAACTTGTGCTAATGAAATTGAATTATTTTTACACAGCTTATCGTAATATCTAAACCCACTATTAACTCTAGCTTTTTCCCAATCTTTTTGCAAGTTGGTTTGTTTTGCGTTACTGCCATTAATAAACTCAGAAACCAAATCATCTATCTCATTTTCATCATTCTCAATAAGCAAAATGTCATCACTTGTATAAATTAATTGATCTGATTTATCTTGTATTGTTAATTGCTCAGTTAAACTCAAATTACGCTCTTTACTCTTTGAGAAAAACTTTTTCATTATTCCAAGATCTCCACTTCTCATAGGATAATCAATAAAGTGTTCATACATATTAGTCAATAATATTGGTCTTCTAAATAAGTTGGCCACAGTTAATGGTCCAGATGGTGTGCCAATATAAAAAGCACATTCTTGAATCAGATAAACATCTAACAGGTCAGATTTTTCTTTTGAATGTGCATAATCAATCACATGATCTAAATCAGGGATTTTTTTCATGTTGGAGTCACCAATTCTAACCACCCAGCCACCATTCTGAGTTATGGTTTTGAATGCTTTACAATAGTTTAATATATCTGAGTTTCTAGTTTGCTTTTGTATACCTTCACTGCTGCCGTAGTAACCACTATCTCTGACATGCACACATACAAACCATGCATCATCTGGTATCCCCAAGTCTCGCTTACCTTGCAGTGCTCTTCTGTTCACGATACCACCTAAATGAACCCCTATATCATCAACCAATGCTAGATCCCAAAACTTGGTACGCAAGATTTCAGTAGAATAAATACTTTCGTTTCCTATATTATAAATTTCATTAATACCGTATCTAGGATTTGTTGCTATCCGCTTGTTTTGAATGAACTTGTTAAACAGCCTGTAGATGCAATACTCTATAGACATTAATAATCTTAAAGGATAAATAAAAAAGGCATTTGGTTTATACAAAAAATTCGAGTTAATGCCTGTCAATGATTGATTAATTCCTAAAGAATTTTTCGAAAATCTACAAAAGAAAAACATATCTAAAGGAAAAATAAAAATAGCTTT
>DUAL01000141.1:2411-4626 GCA_012960835.1 Flavobacteriales bacterium
AATAACTTTGAAAATAGCACTATATATCATTGTGTACGTTTTAAAAAATTTGCTATTTTAAAATCTAACTCAGTATCGATATCTATTGATCTCTCTTCTGGAATCATTACACTTTTTACACGGCCATCAAATATATGATCAAAATTAATAATGAATTCTGGTCGTGCTACATAAGCAACTGTAGTCAAACTATAAGCTTTTGGCACATCTTGCCTTCTTGAATAACTTTCACTTGAATCAATAAGTAACTTGGTATTTCCTTTTTTATCAATACTAACCATATTAAACCATGGACTTCTAGTAGTTTCTGTGGCTGTAAGCACTATATCACTATTGTCATCTAATGCATTAATACATCTTTCTATGTCTAATTGATTTCTTAATTGCGATGTTGTTGGTAGACTTACAAAAACATCGAATACTCCTATCTTAGTATTCACCCATTTGATGGCATGCTGCCATGCTAACCATTCAGGTGTGTCGTCCTGAGCTAGTGCTTTTGGCCTATGTATAACCTCTGCACCATATTGATTTGCAACCTTTGCAATATCCTCATCATCAGTAGAAACAAATACATTATCTATGTCTGGAATTTTATTAGCCAATTCTACAGCATGTGCTAATAATGGCTTATCTGCAAGTAATTTTATATTTTTACCAGGAACACCTTTGGATCCACCTCTGGCAAAAATAAATGCATATATTTTCATTTATCTTCCTTTTTTTGCATCTTCAATTATTTCCATCACTTTTATGCTGTCTTGTATTCTGGTCATAGGTTTTGTGTTGTTTTCAATACAATCTAAGAAATGAATTAATTGCTTTTGATAAAGATCATCCCTCTCATACTCAAAACTATATTCGATACTATCACCACTTTTTGGATATAGTATTACCTTTTTGTTTAATGCATCCCACTCAATATCACCATCAGTCCCATATACTCTACATTTTCTAAAAGGAGTATTCCGACAAAAATCAAGGTGAATGGATACTGGAAAATTTTGCTTACTAACAACAATCAGGTCAGCGCTCTCTTCAACATCAATCCCAAGGCTTCCACTGTTATACAAGTATGCAGAAAAAACACTGTCAATATTAAAAAACCAATTAGCGTAATCAATTTCATGGCTTAATTCAAGTAAAGCACCACCACCCATTTCTTTATTTGCTGAAACAGTATCTAAATAGTTTTGGTTAGGTCGCCAATCAGGTAGATAAGAGCCTGATTCAATTCTTGCATGTAAGATGCGTCCTATATCCTCTTGTTGCAAGAGATCTGAAAATTTATTAGCAGCGGGCTCATAACGGAAAATATAACCAATAAGAAATACGATATTTTCTTCTATTATTAAATTTTGTAACTCCTTCAAATTTTTACTATTATGTGAAATTGGCTTTTCAACCAAAAGATGGATGCCGGCATTTGCCAATACTAAAGCTTGCTCAATATGTTTTGTTGCCGGACTAGATATGATTGCCGCTTGAATATTTAAAGCAATAGCCTCCTCTATAGATAAAACAACCCTATCCGCAAGGTCAATTTCATTAAAATTCTTTCCGATTCCAGATCTGACTAAAGTTATCTCCAACTCTGGTCTTAAATCACGTAATATTTTTAAGTGCCTGCGACCAATACTGCCAACGCCAACAATTGCAATGTGATTTATAGCCATAACCTTTAATGTAAGTTAATGATATCGCTTTGAGCCTGATAAAAATCATCTTCCCTTCCAATATCCATCCAATACTCATGAATTGGGAATGCACTTAACTCAGATCCGGAATCAATCAAATCTGTTAAAAAGTGTGGCATATCAATATAAACATCTGGTTCAATGTTTTTAATAATTGATGGGTCTAATACATATATACCTGCACTAACAAAAAAACTGTGTACTGGTTTCTCTTCTATTTTCATTACCTTACTGCCTTCAGTAGCAACAACACCAAAGGGTACTTGGAAATCATATTCGCGAACACATATTGTTGCTTGAGTGCCTTGCTCAGAATGAAAGTCTAATAATTTTTCAAATGGAATGGCAGTAAGCACATCACCATTCATAACAATAATCGGTAAATTATTTAAATTCTTTGATAATATTATCAGAACTTTTATCAACAGTACCATTTATAGTTATGTTCATGGGTATACTAGTAAGTGCCGAATAATTTTTGATATTTTCAATACTAACTTTATATTGTTGTAAAAGAG
>DUAL01000141.1:4636-5000 GCA_012960835.1 Flavobacteriales bacterium
CGTTCTCATAAATATATTTAATCTTGACACCCCATTTCTCTCCATTTCCAAAGAATTCTTTTATCATTTCAGCCTTATAATGTAACGTAATAAAAAAATTACTAAATCCTGCTTTTATAAATTGCTTCAAAATTGTTTCTAAAATTGGAGTCCCGCCAACATCAAGCAGTGGCTTTGGCGTGTCTTTTGTTAATGGGTACAGACGTTTACCAAAACCTCCAGCCATCAGTAAAACTGGATTATCCCTACCGCGCTTATTCCCTCTTGTAATTTGCATTAATGTCTTTAGGCCAACAATATGTTGTGATTTATCTACTATTGGTATCTGTAGCACATCTTTACTGGACATTAATGACAATAAATC
>DUAL01000142.1 GCA_012960835.1 Flavobacteriales bacterium
AGAAGTTCCAATTCGATATGACGAGCGTAAATATGGCGAAACACAAATATCACGCTTTAGCCATGGGGTATTATTGCTAAAAATGGTGTTATTTGCCTATAAAAAGTTAAAAATTATTTAATTTTTACAATATATGTTATATTTTATGAAGAATACAGGTATTAATATTTTGCTTTGGGTGTACCAAGTTTCAGTTGGCCTGGGATTGTGGAGTAACAAGTATTTCATAGCAATATTTAAATATTGCTATTGGGTCTATAAATCTATTGTAGATAAACGTACAATCACTTTTATTAAGAAAAATATTCATAAAGATGATTGTGTTGTTGATGTTGGATCTATGATTGGTTTTTATACGTCAAAACTTTCAGAATATGTTGGGCCTAGTGGATGTGTTTATGCATTTGAGCCAGAACCAAGAAACTACGGTATGCTATTAGAAACGTTAACTAATGATTGCGTTAATAAGAATGTTACAGCAATTAATTCAGCTATCAGTTCGAGTCAAGGGGTGATGCGCCTAGCTATTAACCACGGGCATCCAGCAGATCACCACATTTCCAAAGAAGATGTTGAAAGTGTTGAGGTGAATACTATTTCTTTAGATTTGTTTTGTAAAGGAATTGATAATCGCCCAGTTAAATTTATTAAGATTGATGTGCAAGGACATGAACTAGAAGTTCTTAAAGGAAGCACAATGTTAATCAAAGAAGATAATCCAATAATTCTCCTTGAAATTGATAATAAAGCGTTGTCTCGTGCGGAATCTTCAAAAGATGATTTGATTGGTTACATGAATGGTGTTGATTACAGCGCACATGTTATAAACAGTAAAGGGTTAACCAAAAAAATAAAAGAAAGAGATATCGATAAATATTTGACAAAACATGGTGGTTATTATGATTTTGTATTTATTAAAGATAAATTTAATAAGATTAAATAACCATGACTGCTTCTACTAAAGATATCTTTTATTCAGTGCTACTCGCTAGTCTGTTCTTTTTCTTTATAACATTATCTGCAGATTATGGAAACACGATAAATAATATTGATTTTGATGAAAATATTTCTGTAGATAAGCTAGTTAATTCTGGTGACGCTCTTCATAGACCTTCGATTCTTGGGTCGAAAGGAACTGAAAATGAAGAAAATATTGCAAAATGGTTAATGAGATTTAAGGCATACAGTGTTGAAGCAGATGAGCATATAGTTATTATGGCATTAGCTAGAATTAAGCCGTCACAGGGATTGTTTGATCCAGGATTTTATCAATACGGCGGCTCTTTTATTTATCCGCTAGGTATTTTTTACTATGTATTAAAAGAGATTGGGATTTTAAATATCTCCTCACTTCAAAACATGTTAAATTCTCCAGATATTTTTGATGATGTTTATTATTATGGCAGAATATTTGTTGCATTTTTTGTCAGCCTTGCATCAGTATTTCTCTTTCTTTCCTTAAGGTATTTTACGTCTTCAAGAAATTCACTTATTTATACAGCGATATTTCTTCTTATGCCAGCAACAATAATGTTTGCTCAGGTTATGAAACCGCATTACTATGCTATTTTTTGGAGTAATTTGGCTTTGTATTTGGTTATTAGGTCGGTTAATAGTGGGACAATAAATAGGTTTTCCAGCTTAATTATTGGATTGTCATTAGGTATGAGTGTAGGATCTTCTTTAGTTTATTCAATATTTGCAATCATACTTTGGACTATTATTTTAACAATTAAAAATCTTAATGGAAAATTAGAGTCTATTTTTGTTATTCCTATTATTTCTGTAATTACATTTTTACTATTTAATCCATATTTATTATTGAATTTTACTGAAGCGTCCCAAGAGGCAAATGCATTACAAGGGTGGTTTGATTTTTCAGTTAATAATATAACGAGTAATTTATTTTTGTATATGAAAAATTCATTTTCTATAGGATTCGGATTTGCATTTACCTTTGGTTATATATTACTAATAATGTGGCTAGTGTATAAGAAAAAAATACGTTTTAATATTATTGCTGGAGTTATGATTGTTGTTTTAGTACTAATGTCCATTGTGACCTCATCATTGTCTGATTGGCATACTAATGTTAGATACTCCCCGTATATTGCTCCGTTGATCTTGGTTATTTTTGCATATTTTTTTAAGGATACAAAAATAATTCCTTCTTTAATGCTGTTGTTTACAGTTATTCAATCATTTCCACTTTATATAGCGTATCAGGATGAAGATAGTTTGCAGTATTCAACAAGATTAAACGCAGCCAATTGGATTAATAATAATATTGCTTATAATTCATTTATTTGCACTAATGGTAGATCTATTGTTCCATATGACACCCCTCCTTTTAAGTTTGGTAAATATAAAATTAATCAAAATTTTTGCGAATTTTATATTTCAGTAGATAGACGATCAGACAACCTTCATTTTTCTAAAAAACATCAATTAATTCAAAGGTATAAACCTAGATATAATTTGGTAAGCATACCATTAGTGTATAGCCATATTAATCCACAAATTTCAATATATAAAGTAAATGATGATGAATAAGATTGCGGTTTTAATACCTTGTTATAACGAAGAACTAACAATTTCAAGAGTTGTAAATGATTTCCAGGAATCTTTACCTGAAGCTACTATTTATGTTTATGACAATGCATCTACTGATAATACAAGTAAGGTTGCAACAAAAGCCGGAGCTTTAGTATTTCAGGAGCCAAATAAAGGTAAGGGGAATGTTGTCCGTAGAATGTTTGCAGATATTGAGGCAAATATTTATGTTATTGTTGACGGAGATGATACTTATGAAGCCTCCAAGTGCCCAGAAATGATTGAGCAGGTGGTTAATAACAATCTTGATATGGTGGTGGCTACAAGAAAAACTACCAATAGTGGAGGTGAGTATCGTTGGGGCCATGTTTTTGGTAACTGGATGTTAACGCGTTCAGTTTCATTAATTTTTGGGCACGGGTTTACTGATATGCTTTCAGGGTATAGGGTTATGTCGTATCGTTTTGTTAAATCATTTCCTATAACATCAAAAGGATTTGAGATTGAGACTGAAATGACTGTTCACGCTCTTCAAGTTGGTGCCTCCTATCAAGAAATAGAGACCATGTACGATTCTAGACCGGAAGGGTCTGAAAGTAAGTTAAATACCTTTAAAGATGGTTTTAGGATTTTATGGATGATACTTCTTTTGTTCAAAGGAGAGAAGCCATTTCAGTTTTTTGGATTACTGTCATTATTGTTTTTTGTAGTATCGATTACACTATCAATTCCATTATTTACTACTTACATAGAAACAGGCTTAGTGCCAAAAATACCTACAGCAGTTCTCAGTACTGGTCTTATGATTTTGTCATTTTTTAGTTTAATTTCTGGGGTAATCTTAGATAGTATGAGCCGATTAAAGCTAGAAGGAAAAAGGGCTAACTATCTATCTTATAAGTCTCTAAATAGATAGTTGTGAATAGCAAAAACACAGAAATATTCAATCTGAATTATTTGCCTAAAGACAGCCAACTTTGGACCATTTTATTATTTGCACTTTTGGTTAGACTTTTGTTTATGTGGGTATATCCGGATCAACATTTTCCTGATGCTGTTGCATATAGGACTATAGGAGAGGAGATATTTGCTGGTAAGTTAATTACTAACAATATATATATGCCTTTGTACCCTATTTGGAGCTACATAACTGGACAAGGAATGATTCAGTTATTAATGGATATTTTGTTATCTGTAATTAGTGTTTTTCTAATTTTTACTTTATCAATGTATATTTTTAAAGATAGATTGTCGGCATTACTATCAGCAACTATTGCAGCCTTTTACCCTCATTTTCTTTTTTATTCGGTGAGTGGTCTTACGGAGATTTTTTATACGTTTTTGTTATTACTCTCTTTTTTACTCTTCTATCGTAAAACATTTATTTTGGCAATTATAATTTTAGTACTGTCTATATTAGTTAGACCGACTCTAGATTTTTTTAATCCAATCTTAGTTGCTTTATTTGTTGGGTTTGTGCATAAATCTGGATGGAAAGCTGTAATCAAATACCTTGGTATATATTTTGTTATATATATAGTCATTTTGTCTCCATGGTGGATGCACCAATATCAGAAATATGGCGAATTTGTACGGTTAAGCCTTGGAGATGGTATTGTTCTCTATTCTGGTAATAATCATTTAAATAAGACTGGTGGTGGTATCGTTGGGGATGATGTTGATATGAGTAGTTTTAGCAATGAGAAAGATCCAATTATTAGGAACAATAAAATGAAAGAGTCAGCTATTAGCTATATTATAGACAATCCAAGTCGTTTTGTTGAATTGGCTGGGTTGAAATTTTTGCGATTTTGGAGATTGTGGCCACATACCCAGTATTATCAACAATGGTATGTAGTTACAGCGTCTTTATTGAGTTATGGTTTAGTTCTTTTTTTGGCGATTGGGTTTGTATTTCGTAATGCAAAAAAATATTTTAGAGAGGTAATTCCTATTTTTACTCTAATTGGTTATTTAACGCTAGTTCATATGGTGACTATTGGGTCAATTAGGTATCGCTTTCCTTTGGAGCCCTTTTTAATTATTTTTGCAAGTTATTTTTTTGTAGACATTCTTAAAAAATATGACTGGCTTAATTGGATTAAAGATAAAGTAATATACAATCCTTAATTAATTTTTACCAGGGGATAATAAAAATTAAAGTGATTAAATCAAAAAAAGTACTAATTATCACTGTTCCATTTGGAATGAATGGTCACTATAACGAAGGGGGCTATAGAATGGTTTCTAAAGCAATTATTAATGGTATTGATTAGT
>DUAL01000143.1:0-27691 GCA_012960835.1 Flavobacteriales bacterium
ATTTTAGTATTTTTGCAAATTAATATAAAAGATCAATGAATAGAATTGCAATTTTTCCGGGTTCATTTTCCCCATTTAGTTTGGGGCATAAAGCTGTGGTGGATAATGCTTTACCACTATTTGATAAAGTAATTATTGCTGTCGGGAATAATCCAGAAAAGAATCAATATTTCTCTATTAAGAAACGGCTAAAATGGATAAATGATGTTTACAAAAATATGCCCAACATAAGTGTGGAGCGTTATGAAGGGCTTACAGTTGATTTTTGTAAAACAGTGAACGCTAACTTTATTGTAAGAGGACTAAGAGATTCTCACGATTTCAAATTCGAGAAGAACATTGCACAAATGAACAAAAAACTAAATGCAGAAATTGAAACAATCTTTATAATAACTCCTCCTGATCTATCACATATTTCTTCTACTATATTAAGAGATATCATTAAAAACGGAGGGGATATTAGTACATTTATTCCAAAAGAAATCTCTATTTAATAACCAAAAAAGAACAAAATGAACTTAAAAAATTTAATGACTATTATACTTGCAACCTTACTTTTTGCTTGCACAAAAACAGATCCAAATCAAGTTACAATAACAGGAGAAATTACCAATCCAAAAGGAGAATCTGTAACTTTTAGTAATCAAGATACTTCTTACTCTACTTCTGCAAATGAAGATGGATCCTTTGTTATTTCTTTTAATTTAGATTCTGCCACTAATTTGAATTTTGAACATGGAGTGGAACATACTGCAATGTATGTCAAACCTGGAGACAAAATAAAACTCAGTATTGATACAGAAAAGTTTGATGAGACTATAAAATATGAAGGAAGTGAAGAGTCCTCTTTTTTAGCAAAATTATATTTACTGTCAGAAGAGAATGATTTTCTTGGAGAAGTATTTTATTTAAGTAATGTAAAAGAATATAAAGCAATCTTGGATACTTTTAGAGAGGATGTTCTTGAGGAATTTGGAACAATTACAGATAGTATTTTTATTAAAGATCAGATTTCCGGATTAGATAAAAATATCGATTATTTTATTGAAAGACAAGAGAAATTAGCTGAGTACTCAGATGATGTAAAGCACTACATGTGGGAAACCAAAGAATTGGGGAGGAATTTTAACTTTTATGCTGCAATGGATTCTTTAAATAGCGAACAATTCAGCAATATGTTAGAGGCGTATTCTGCTAAATTTCTTGCTTTACTTAGTAAGGTAACCGATTCCGATTTTATTATAGAAGCAAAAGAAAGAATTGCAAAAACCACAAGCAACTGGGGCGATAGAAAAACAGCAATTGACAATATGCCACAAGAAGGCGAACCAGCCATTGACTTTACTTATCCTGACAAAGATGGAAATGAATTTTCGCTTGCTAGTTTTAAAGGTACTTTGATTTATGTAGATGTATGGGCAACTTGGTGCGGACCATGCAAAGCAGAAATCCCATATTTACAAAAATTAGAGGAAGAATATCAAGGATATTGTACCATCACATTCCTTTCTGTTTCGGTGGATACCGATAAAGATGCTTGGTTAAAGATGGTAAAAGAAAAAGAATTAGGCGGAACGCAATTGTGGGCAGATGGTTGGAGTGAAATCACAAAATCATACGCTATTTTTGGAATTCCAAGATTTATGCTTTTTTCTGCTGATGGGAATGTAATTTCAACTAATGCACCAAGGCCTTCTTCTGATGAGATTAGAGGGTTGTTGAATGCTAATCTAGGTGGATTACCTAATCTATAATTTTGCAAAACATAGTTGTTTTTACGGGTGCCGGAATTTCTGCTGAAAGTGGTTTGGGTACTTTTCGTGATAGTGGCGGACTTTGGGAGCAATTTAAAGTTGAAGATGTAGCAACCCCCCAGGCATTTGAAAGAAATCCTGAATTGGTGCTTAATTTTTACAATCTCAGAAGAAAACAGCTTTTGGAAAGTGAGCCCAATGCGGCACATATTTCTTTAAATAAACTTTCAGAAAAATACAAGCTTCATATCGTTACACAAAACATTGACGATTTGCACGAAAGAAGTGGAAGTAAAAAAGTATTGCATTTACACGGAAAACTAAGAGAATCCAAAAGTAGTGTGGATGATTCTTTAATTTATTTGATTGAAGGAGTCAACTTGAAGATGGGAGATTTGTGTGAAAAAGGAAGTCAGTTGCGCCCCAATGTGGTATGGTTTGGGGAAGCAGTTCCAAAAATGATAGATGCTATTTCTATTACTAAAAAAGCAGATGTTTTTATTGTAATTGGCACTTCTTTGAATGTTTATCCGGCTGCATCTCTGCTAAATTATACCAATAATGCAAACAGAATTATTTTGATAGACCCAAAAGTAGAGGAGGAAAGAAGTATTGAAGTTATAAAAGAAAAAGCCACTATTGCAGTGCCAAAATTGGTGGAGGAACTATTGTTATAAATCCATATACTCCTTAAAGACTGCCTGAAAATACAGTTCAGCTTCTTTTTGTATCTGTACTTTGCCAATACTATCAGGAGCATGGCTTTCAAATACTTTATTATAACTTTCTGAAAAAGCATAATTTGCTTTAGGAGTAATTAAACCATAGCCTTTATGGAAAGTAAAATTGATCTACTTAAAATTACTGGCGGTATCATTCAGGATTTTAATAAGTAAGATAGTTCTCAAATATTGTTTGAAAAAGTGTTTTTAATCTTTTTTTCAACTAATTTAAACGGATCTCCAAAAGCAGTATACTTTTTAGTTACTTTTACCTAATGCTTTTTAAGAAAAAATTACTACCGAACAGAAGAAAAATGCGGTTTATATGTGGAACATTAAACCCAACGAATATAATCCAATCCCAATGAATAACATCCAAAAAAACACCGCTTTTTTTAAGATTAAATAAACAATGAAGACACTTATTTTTTGCACATCCTACTTCGATACGGAAGAATTGTATCAAAAAAGGTACCAAAAGTGGATTGATTATTACAATCATCACCCATTCACGAA
Source organism: Flavobacteriales bacterium (assembly GCA_012960835.1). Lineage (GTDB taxonomy): Bacteria > Bacteroidota > Bacteroidia > Flavobacteriales > BACL11 > DUAL01. The sequence continues at coordinate 2,993 of DUAL01000143.1, forward strand.
TGATAAGCACATGTATTTAATTGATGACTGTTCTGATTTAGAACTAATGACAGATGACGCAGTGCATACTATAAAAGAAGATCAATTAGGCAACTTTCAAGAAGTAAATAAAATTAATCTATATTCATTTCATGATAGAAAAGGATTAAATTGGTCTCATAACTTTGCAAATAATGAGGGATGGTGGAGAAGCTTCTGCGCGGCTCTAAATATAGCTGAAGAATATAATTATGAAAAAATCGTCCATATTGAGTCTGACGCGTTTTTAATTTCTAAGAGGGTGTTTGATCACATAGACAGTCTAAAGACGGGCTGGACGGCGTTCTGGGCTAATAAATACTACTTCCCTGAGTCTTGTATACAAGTAATTTGCAAAGATCAGTTTGACAGTTTCAGAGATTTTGCTTCTTGTGGCTATCATGAACTTTCTAAGAAGGGGAAAGCAGAAAAAATTATTCCATTTACTGATGTTGAGAGAAGATTTCTAGGAGATAGATATGGAGAAAATGTTGATGAGCAGATGGAAGGGCTAGATTATTTTTGTCAAACTAAATTAGATACAATTATTACTCCTGAATCTTCTGACACATTACAAGGATTTAATATAATCGTTTGGCGTACCTTATGGCGTTTTCACTTGTTTCAATTGGTTTGGAGCGCTAGAATAGTGCTATTAGTACTGATAGGAATAGGATTGATATTACTATGGGCTATAAAAAATGGTGTTGTTTATTGAAAAACGACTTAGTACTGTAAACACACTAGGCCCTAGAGAAAAAAATAGAAGATAGAAAATTTAGGATTGCTAATTATGCTTTTGGATATGATAAAAAAACCATCCATTTCTAAAAGAGGAGATTAAAAGGTGCTTGCATAATAATTTAATAACTTAAATATCTGTCAAATGAATGTTGTAAAAACATCTCAGCTTCAGACACAATACTACTATCATTAAAATTACTTTCTATAAACTTATTATATGTTATAGAAAAAGCAGAATTACCATCTTCTTTAATCATGCCATAACCACTACCAAAAGAATAAAAAATAAATCCAGAATTATTATCAAAGATATCTCCCCCAAAATAATCATTATCAACATTAATTTCCATCTGGCTCAAAATAGTAGGTGTAATATCAATATGTGAAGCAAATTTATCCCACTGCGCTCCTTTGTGATTTGTATCTAAAACTTCACCATACCAAAGCATAGGGATTTTAAATCTTTCTTTTTGTGCAAATCTTCTTTTGATAGGAGAGTTGTGGCTATGATCAGCAACAATAACAAACAAAGTGTTAGCATACCAATTCTCATCTTTAACACTTCCCATAAAATCACCAAGGCATTTATCAGTATATGCCACTGAATTGACATATTTATCTTCCTTACTGTTAAAAGACAATTTGTGCTCAGCAGGAAAATCAAAAGGAGAATGTGAGCTAATAGTAAAAAGTGTACTCATAAAAGGCTCTGGCAAATGCTTTAATTCTTCTTTAAATTGAATAAACATATATTCATCATGCACCCCTAATGCTCCTGATGGTAAATGTTTATAATATGATTCATCTTTTACTACATCAAAGCCTTGTGAAAGCAAGTAACCTTTAATATTCCCATAGGTTAATTGTCCTCCAAAAAAATAAGATGAATGATAATTAGAAAGAGACTTATTTAATGACGGTAACTTTCTAGCCTTATCTGTTTGATTAATAATTGCTACATGCGGCAATACTGGAAAAGAAGAAAATATAGAACTCATACCTTGATCAGATGTCCATCCATTAGAATAGAAATTTGTAAAAGATAATCCCTCTTTCTCAAGAGCCTTAAAGTTAGGTGTAATCCCTTTTAACCCCCCCAAACTTTCAATATTATCAGCTGACCAGCTTTCAAGCAGAATAAAAACAATATTTGGATTTTTATTTGTTAAAACATAGGTAGTAGAATCGCTCTTTTTTTTAATACTTTTAATAAACTTATCTACTTGTTCTTGTGAATATTTTTTATAAGGATTTCCTTTAAAATTGCTTTTGTTCTTAAGTACATTCTGAATCAAATTCCAATTAGGATTTACAGTAACATCATTCAATATTATATTATTGGAAAAATAAGCATCACTCAGATTAATTGGAATTTCTTTCCACCCTCCTCTTATTAAAAGTAAGAACATCCCAAGTACAATTGGTAATTTTATAATTTTTACAATAAACTGTTTATAATTATATCTAGTTGAGGTGAAGAATTGATGCACAAGAACCGTATAAATCTTTACAAATACTACTGCAATAAATATTGCTATTAGCATTGTAAAATAGTTGCCATATGTGGCAGTTGAAAATACCTCTGATGGATTAGCAAAATGGCTTAAAGCTGTAAAATTGAGCTTTGTTCCCCACTCAGCATAAAGTGATACTTCCCCCCCTATTATTAATGCTGATGCAACGATAAAAAGAGCATTAATCCAATAAACTAATCCACTAATGAAAGTATTGAACCTTTTTCGTAAAATAATTGAATTAAAAAATAAAAGTATGGTGATTATTACTGATAAATACGCTATAAAAGAAATATCTAATCTAACTGATTTTTTAACAATGCATAATAGTTCTGTTGATGAGAATTGCAAGAATTCTTCTAGGTAGTTTGCAATAAAGAATAGTCGGTTTACAAAAAAGTAAAGCAGCCAAAAAACAAATAATCTTATGAAGTATTTGAAATTACTCATTTAAAAACAGTTCTTTTATATTCCCATAAGAGTTTTTTAATTTTTCCTTAATCTCTCCCTGTTTTACCCAACAAACCCTCATTATTCCCTCCTCTTTTTGAGGGACTAATTTGCCATCAAAATGGGTTCTCATTTTGAACCAAAAGGTGCGTTTTAATATTTTGTTGCCTTTATGCTTGTAAATATGATAGGTTTCCAAAAATTTCTCTACAATTTCCAAGCCATTTATTCCGCATTCCTCCTCTACTTCTCTTTTGGCACAACTTTCAATCTCCTCAGCTTTTTCTTTTTTTCCTTTTGGTAAATCCCATTTTCCATTTCTGAAAATCATTAAAAGCTCGTTTTCCTGATTATAAACCAATCCGCCTGCAGCTTCAATTAGATTGTAATTAGAACAAAATTCTTCCCAATTATCCACTATAACTTTTGGCTTGTTGTTAGTAAAAACTTTATATTTTTGCGTCATGATTTCTGATATTGAAATAGGCAAACAAGTCGCCAAATCCTTACTGCAAATAAACGCAATTATTTTACAACCGGATAATCCCTTCACTTGGGCTTCTAGCTGGAAATCGCCAATCTATTGTGATAATCGGAAAATCCTCTCTTTTCCAGAGAGTAGAACTTATATTCGGCAAAGTTTAGTAAAGGTGATAAACAAACATTACGGAAGTGCTAATGTTATTGCCGGAGTTGCAACAGGAGCTATTGCCCATGGCGTTTTGGTGGCAGAAGAAATGGGCTTGCCTTTTATTTATGTTCGTTCTGCCGCTAAGGAGCACGGAAAACAAAATGTGATTGAGGGCGCTTATACTTCCGGACAATCAGTAATTGTAATTGAAGATTTGATAAGTAGTGGAAAAAGTAGTTTGGAAGCAGTAGAGGCATTACGAAAGGAAGGTTTAAATGTGAAGGGCTTAATATCAATCTTCACTTATGGATTAGATGCCGCTACCAAGAATTTCAAAAAAGCAGATTGTGAGTTTATTTCCCTTTGCAATTATTCTACGCTTTTAAAGGAAGCAGTAAAACAAGATTATATAAAACAGGCGGATTTGAAAGTTTTGGAGAAGTGGAGCGAAAATCCTTCAAAATGGAATAAATGATATGACAAATTTTAAAAGCCCAGAAGTAGAAGTGAGTTTAAGTGCCGAGCAACTTTACGATAAACTGAGTAATTTGAATAATTTACAAGATATTTTACCTTCTGAAATTACTGATTTCCAATCCACAGAGGATTCTTGCTCTTTCAAAATGGGAGGAATGCCAAAAGTAAATTTGGTAATTACCGAAAAAACGGCATTCTCCAAAATAATTCTACAAGCTGAAAATAGTCAAATTCCTTTTTCCTTAGCGTGTAATATCTCTCAAAATGGAGAAAAATGTAAAGCGATTTTGGAGGTAAATGCCGAGCTTAACATGATGATGAGAATGATGTTGGAAAAACCTCTTACCAACTTTTTGAATGCCATTACCAAAAGGTTAAGCCAAATTTAAAACAAAAAGGAAATTTCTTTAAGAGAAAAGGATTTGTTTTTGCCATTTTCAAATGCAACTAAAAGATTACCGATTTCATCAATTCCTATAATTTTTGCTTTGATTTTTCTCCCTCCTATTTTATAGTCTTTCCAATTATTAAAACCATATAAAATAGCTAAATATTCTGATTTCATTTTTTCTGCTTTCCCTTGTTTTAATTGCAAATATCTTTTCGCAATGCAATCTAACAGTTCCTTTTGCAAGTCTGCAAGAGCAAAATTCTTTTCTAATAATTTTTTCATGGATGTTGCAGGGGGGGGATAATCCTTAAACTTTAGCTGATTTACATTCATTCCTATCCCAACAATTGTATCTTTTATTGTAGCGATTTTTACAATGTTTTTTATCAGAATTCCAGCAAGTTTTTCATTCTCTACCAACAAATCGTTGGGCCATTTTATTTTTACACCTTTCTTAAAATATTTCTTTGCAAAATCGTACAATGCAAGGGAAATACAAATATTGATCTGAAACTGATTTTCTAGTAGAATATTGGGAGACAATACAATACTCATCAAAATATTTTTCCCGTGGTCACTTTCCCATTTAGCTTCCATTTGCCCCTCTCCTTTACTTTGGTGTAAAGCTGTGATTACTGCGCCTTCTTCTATTTGCTCTGCTTTTAGCAATTTATAGATGTAATTATTAGTAGAGGTAGTAGAGTCTAATTTTATGTAATTATTTGTAAAAAATGAAGCCATAAATTTTGTGTTAATTATCCGTGCAAATTGATTACTTTTGCAAATGCAAACTTAAAATTTTATATGGGTAAAAAAACAGTGAGGAAGAAAAGTGATTTTTTAGCAAAAGCAATCATTAAGGCAATGAAGCAGCACAAAGGAAAAGAGGTAGTGAGTTTAGATTTGAGAGGGATTGAAACAGCAGTTTGCGATTTTTTTATTATTTGCCATGGAACATCAAGCACGCATCTTGCCTCTATTGCTGAAAATGTTCGAAAAGATGTATCGAAACTGCTAAAAGAAAAACCTTGGCATACAGAAGGGGAAAGCAATAAAGAATGGATTCTAATGGATTATTTTGATGTGGTGGTTCATTTGTTTAATAAAGAAAAAAGGGACTTTTACAAACTAGAAAGTTTATGGGCTGATGCTCAGATAAAATACATTGAACAATCAGCATAAAAAGATAAAATGACAACAAGAAAAAACAAACAACAACCACAATCGCCTAAAAATATCTTTAAGTTTAATATTATTTGGGTGTATGCTATTATTGCAGTTATCTTTTTTGGCTTGCAAATGCTAAACTTTGACGCTACAAAGCAAACTTCTTGGCAAGAGTTTAACCGAGAAATGCTGCAACAACAAAAGGTAGAAAAAGTGGTAATTGTAAATAAAGAAATTGCCAAAATTTATATTAAAAGAGAATATTTGGATGAAGAAAAATTCAGAGATGCAAATCAAAAACCACTTGGAGGAGCTTCAACAAAAGGACCGCATTTTTATTTTGAAATTGGCTCGGTGGAAACATTTAATCAGCAATTAAATGATGCCCAATCCGAATTTGATCAGTTTGAAAAAATAAGTGTTACCTATAAAACCGAAAAAGATGTTTTCGGAGATATTTTAGGATGGATTCTTCCCCTAGTATTTTTCATTGCAATTTGGTTTTTCATCATGAAAAGAATGAGTGGTGGAGGCGTTGGTGGTGGACAAATTTTTAATATCGGAAAATCTAAAGCTACCCTATTTGATAAAGCAAAAGTAGAGGTGACATTCGAGCATGTGGCTGGTTTGGAAGAAGCAAAAGAGGAAGTGGAAGAAATTGTTGATTTCTTGAAAAATCCTAATAAATATACTCGTTTAGGAGGTAAAATTCCAAGAGGAGCAATGCTTATTGGACCTCCAGGAACGGGTAAAACACTCTTAGCAAAAGCAGTTGCTGGTGAGGCAAAAGTGCCTTTCTTCTCACTTTCGGGTTCCGATTTTGTAGAAATGTTTGTGGGGGTTGGTGCCTCTCGTGTTCGAGATTTATTTAAGCAAGCAAAAGAAAAAGCACCATCTATTATTTTTATTGATGAGATTGATGCTATTGGAAGGGCAAGAGGAAAAAATTCCATAACTGGAAGCAATGATGAAAGAGAAAATACCCTTAACCAGTTACTATCGGAAATGGATGGTTTTGGTACAAATACTGGCGTTATTGTACTGGCTGCAACAAACCGTGCTGATGTACTGGATAAAGCCCTGGTTCGTCCTGGAAGATTTGACAGACAAATATATATTGACCTACCCGATTTGGCGGAAAGAAAAGCAATTTTTAATGTGCACCTACAGCCACTCACGCTCACCAATAATATTGATGTAAACTTTTTGGCACGACAAACACCAGGATTCTCGGGTGCTGATATTGCCAATGTGTGTAATGAATCTGCCCTTATTGCTGCACGAAAATCGAAAAAGAAAATAGAAAAACAGGACTTTTTGGATGCAGTAGATAGAATTATTGGTGGCTTGGAGAAAAAATCCAAGATTATTTCACCTGAGGAAAAGAAAACAATTGCATACCATGAAGCAGGACATGCAACAGTAAGTTGGATGTTAGAATATGCTTCCCCACTTGTAAAAGTTACCATAGTGCCAAGAGGAAGGTCATTGGGAGCTGCTTGGTATTTACCTGAAGAAAGACAACTAACCACCACCGAGCAATTGTTGGATGAACTCTGTGCAGCACTTGGAGGCAGGGCAGCTGAGGATGTTTTCTTTAATAGAATTTCCACTGGTGCACTGAGCGATTTGGAAAAAGTAACTAAAATGGCATATGCCATGGTGAGTGTTTACGGCATGAATGAAAAAGTGGGGAACAGAAGTTATTACGATTCTTCCGGGCAAGATTATTCTTTTACAAAACCTTATAGTGAAGCCACTGCAAAAGTGATAGATGAAGAAGTATCAAAACTAATTGAAAAAGCTTATACAAGAGCAAAATCGATATTGGGCAAACACAAGAAACAACTAATGGAACTGGCTGAACTATTGCTTGATAAAGAGGTGATATACAAAGAAAATTTAGAAACTATTTTTGGTAAAAGAAAATGGACTTCTTTTGAAGAAGAAAAATTATTGGAAATGGATAAAGAAGCAGCCAAAAAAGAGAAAAAACCAAAATCCTAATTGGTGACCAACAATTGGATAAAAGTTTATACTTCAACCGAACCTTATAAAATTGAACTATTGAAAGGGTTCCTTCTCAAACACAACATCAAAGCAATTTCAATTAATAAAAAAGATTCTTCTTATTTGGTTTTTGGAGATATTGAGCTTTTTGTGACTAGCAAAGATGTATTGCATGCCAAAAATCTGATAAACAAACAAGAAGATGAGCAAGACGCTTAAAAGGGCTCTTTCAGGAGCAGTATATGTAGCTATTATGTGGTTTGGAACTTCCTGTTCTCAGCTCTCTTTTCATATTCTTTTTGCAGTTATTCTTTTGGTATGTCTTTATGAAATGTACAAGCTCAGAAAAGGGAAAACAAAAATACTTGGCTTCCTTTATGTATTATCTCCTCTCTTATTAGTACATTTTATTAAAACTGAATTAGTACTTTTTATATTTATCCTCACTTGGACTTTTGACACCTTTGCTTATTTGGTTGGGGTAAAATTTGGGAAACACAAAATAATGCCTTCCGTTTCACCAAAAAAATCATGGGAAGGGTTTGTAGGAGGATTGGTATTTACTGTAATTGCTACTTATATTTCACAAAAGTTTTTTAATCATATCGCATTTAGAGATGTCTTATTTGTAAGTTTCTTTTTGCCTTTTACTGCTACTTTAGGGGACTTTATTGAATCCTATTACAAAAGAGAAGCAGGAGTAAAAGATTCTGGAAATTTCATTCCAGGGCATGGCGGTATACTTGATAGAATGGATGCATTTATGATTAGCATTCCTGCACTTTATATTTATCTAAACATCATTTAATAGATGACACTACACAAAGAAGGTATAAAAATCCTTAGAAATGAAATCCTGATTTTTACATTGGTAAATTATATTACTTATTGGAATTCTGAAGTCCTATTTTGGTTTTTCACTTTGCCTATTGCTGTATTATTATTTATAATGTCTGTTTATTTTTTCAGGGTTCCCAAAAGAGATTTTGAAAGGAAAGAAGGATGCGTGTACGCCCCTTGTGATGGGAAAGTGGTGGTGATAGAACAGGCAGAGGAAAGCGAATTTTATAATGACAAACGCTTGCAAATATCTATTTTTATGTCGCCCCTAAATGTGCATAACAACCTATACCCTATTAGTGGAAAAGTAGCTTATACCAAATACCATGCTGGGAAATTTTTGGTGGCTTGGCATCCAAAGGCATCTACCGATAACGAAAGGAATACGGTGGTAGTGAAAAATGATAAAATCTCTGTGTTGTTCCGGCAAATTGCAGGGGCAGTAGCCAGAAGAATTGTTACTTATGCCAATGTTGGCAATAGCGCAGTAGCTGCTGATGAATTTGGTTTTATTAAGTTTGGCTCAAGGGTGGATGTATTTTTACCCATTGGCACAAAGGTATGTGCCGAGCTTAACCAAAAAGTGAAAGGGGGGCTAAGCATAATTGCTACTTATTAATTTCTTTCTTCTGATTTTCTTCCTTAAAATTCTTATATTCTAAAACATTAAAGTATTTTACTATATTTGCCCATCTATTAATCAAAAAAAAAAAATGAAAAAATTAACCATTGTAATGATTGCCTTCCTTTTTGTAGGGCTTGGAAATGTGGTAGCACAAACAGACGCTACAACAGAAACAAAAACAGATGAAGTAAAAAAAGAATGTCCATGGACAAAAACTGCAGATGGCAAATTAATATGCACAAAAACTGGAAAAATATGTAGTGAGGCATGCGTTAATAAGTCAAAAGGTAAATGTTGTAAGGGTAAAAGAAAAGGATACTCTGGATGTTCAAAAGGAAAATATTCAAGCAACAGAAATTCTAGCAGATCAAATGCTGGTTTTAGCTTTAGTAAAACAGGAAAAAGTTATTCTTGCTCAAAAAAAGTAGTAAAAAAATGTGGTGAGGGTTGCACAAAAGCTTGTTGTGCAAAAACAGATGAATCCTCAGATAGTGATGAGGATGGCAATTCAGAAGAATAAAACTTAAATATAAATTATTAAAAACCACATAATTATGAAGAAATTAACCATTGTACTACTTGCCTTTCTTTTTGTAGGGTTAGGCAATGTGGTAGCACAAACTGCTACTGAAGATGTAACTACCGTACTTTCGGCTGAAGAACAATTTAAAGCCAATTGCCCAGATTGGGGAACGGATAAATGCCCATTCACAACCAATGAAGATGGTAAAATTATCTGTAAAAAAACAGGAAAAGAATGTTCGGCTAAGCAACTAAAATCTTGCTGTAAAAGCAAAAGAAAAGGATGCTCTGGAAAAAAAGGAAGCTACAAAAAATCTTCCAAAAATTATTCAAGTGGCGCTAATAGCGGCTTTAATTTTAGTAAGAAAAGTAGTTGCTCATCAAAAGCGGCCAAAAAATGTGGAGAAGGATGTACAAAATCTTGTTGTGCAAAAACGGATGATGTAGAAGAAGGGGATGATGAAAGTTCAGAAGAATAAAACTATAATATAAACTATTAAAAGCCACAATTATGTGGCTTTTTTTATACCAAAAATATGGATTTTTTACCAACAGAAATAGAAAAATACGCCTTAAAATATACGGCAAATGAAAGTGATTTGCTTGCCAAACTAAATAGAGAAACATGGGCAAAAGTAATGACACCTAGAATGCTTTCCGGGCATTTGCAAGGCAGAGCACTAAGTTTGTTTAGTAAAATGATTTCCCCTGAAAATATATTGGAAATTGGAACTTATACTGGTTATTCTGCACTCTGCATGGCAGAGGGTTTAAGCGAAAAGGGAAAATTGCACACCATTGAATGTGATGAGGAGGTAAGCTTATTTGCAAAAAGGTATTTTGACATGTCAGAATACAAAAAAAATATTATTCAGCATACAGGCAATGCAATGGAAATAATCCCTTCAATAGAAGCTGAATTCCAATTGGTATTTATTGATGCCGACAAAGAAAATTATTCCAATTATTTTGATTTGGTTTTTAGTAGACTATCTATTGGCGGATACATTATTGCTGACAATGTGCTTTGGAGCGGGAAAGTAGTAGACAAAACCCAAGATGAAGAAACAAAAGCGCTTGTAGCATACAGTAAAAAAGTGCAACAGAACCAAAGGGTAGAAAACATCCTTATGCCAATAAGAGATGGGCTAATGATTTGTAGAAAGATAAAATAGACCATAGCAATGAGATATTAGATTTTAGACCAATAACTAAAAGCTATAAATCAATAACAATAAACTGAAAATTATACTTTTACAAAAAAAAGGAATCAATGGGTTTATTTGATGATAATAAGGTTACTTATGCCGACAAATCGGATAAGGATTTAAATAGAGCATATTTTTTGTTCCGCATTATTGGCAAACCATTTGTCACTAAAATCTTCACTTTCCTTTTAAAAGTCTCCATTAAAATTGGTTTACCAATTAAAGGAATTATAAAGGCTACCATTTACAAGCAATTTTGTGGCGGAACTTCTATTAATGAGAGTCAGCCGACAATAGATAATTTGTGGCAATCTGGCATTGGAACCATTTTGAATTTTTCGGCAGAAGGCAAGGAATCAGAAGAAGATTTTACACGAACAAAAGATGAAATAATAGAGACCATTATAAAAGCAAGCAAATCAGAGAAAATCCCTTTTTCAGTTTTTAAGCCAACTGGAATTACTGCATTCGGTTTATTAGAAAAGCTAAGTAAAAATCAAGCACTTAGTAGTAAAGAACAAGCCGAAAAAGAAGATTTTTACAGCAGAATAAATGAAATCTGTAAAACCGCATTTGAGCTAAAAGTACCCCTATTTATTGATGCAGAAGAAAGTTGGATACAAACCGCTATTGATGAAATAGCCAGGGAAATGATGCACAAATTCAACAAGGAAAAAGCTTGGATTTTCAATACCCTTCAGCTATACAGAAATGACAGAATTACTTACTTAAAAGAGGTTTTAACTGATGCTGAAAATAATCATTATTTTGTAGGGCTAAAACTAGTAAGAGGCGCCTACCATGGGCAAGAAATAGAAAGGGCAAATAGGTTAAATTATCCTTGCCCAGTACACAGAAAAAAAGAAGATACGGATAAGGATTACAATTTGGCGCAAAAGTTTTGTGTGGAAAATATCAATAGAATTTCATTTTGCAGTGCAACGCACAATGAAGAAAGTTCAGCATACCTTACAGAGCTTATTGCCCAGCACAAATTGGATAAAAATGACAAGCGAATTATTTTTTCGCAACTACTCGGTATGAGTGATCATATATCCTACAATTTGGCAAGAAAAGGATACTATATTACCAAATATGTTCCTTATGGCCCAGTAAAAGATGTGATACCTTACCTAATTAGGCGAGCTGCTGAAAACACTTCAATCGCAGGACAAATGAACCGTGAACTATCCAATATAATTAAGGAGAAAAAAAGAAGGAAAAATATTTAGAAGTCGCAAACTTCTTTTTCTGTTTTATCGGTAAACCCCATTACTTTAACTGTATTTGCTTTATCACAAAATTCAAAAGTAACGGAAAGTTCCATTTCGTTTATCATATTCTCAACCACATAGTATTGGCAAGGCCTTTTTTCAGTTTGGCTTTTTTCAAAATTCACTTCCCCTCCTTCTAATACTTCAAGCAAATCATCTTTTGATAAACTATAATACACCAATTGACATTCCGCTTTTGTGGAAAAAGTGGTGCTATCGTTTTCCAAATGATAAATCACTCTTTTGTCCAAACTAAAATAGTCTATGTAAGCATAGAAAGTTTTTTTCATTCTGTTTTCAGGACCCAGTGAGAGGAAAATAATACTGATTAAAGCGCCAAGCCCGAAAAATAAAAATCTTCTGCCCATATTTACATTATCAAATTCAAATCTTTATAAGGCAAATCGAACATTCTGCCAAGCACAGCATTGGTAAGCATTCCTCTGAAAACATAAACCCCTGAACGCAAACCCTCATTCTTTTTTAGATAATCTTCAACCCCTCCTACCATACCCATATTTAGCAAAGTAGGTGCCAAAATATTACTTATGGCAAAAGTTGCCGTTCTGGAAACTCTGGACGAAATATTCGGCACACAATAATGCACCACATCAAATTTTCGGAAAGTAGGATTTTTATGATCGGTTACTTTTGAAGATTCAAAGCAACCACCTTGGTCAATACTTACATCTACAATTACAGCCCCTGACTTCATCTTTTTTACCATTTCTTCACTTACCACACAGGGCGTTCTACCCTCATCTGCCCTAAGTGCGCCAATTACAACATCCGCCCTCATCAATGCTTTTTGCAATGCTTTTGGTTGTAAAATGGAAGTACTTACTCTTTGACTTATAATTTCTTGCAGTCTTCTTAATTTGGTTATGGAACTATCAAAAACCCGAACAGAAGCGCCTAAACCCAATGCTGTTCGGCATGCAAATTCACCAACTGTTCCGGCTCCAAGTACTACGACTTCTGTTGGTGAAATCCCACTCACTCCTCCCAGCATCAATCCTTTCCCAGAGTTTACATTGCTCAAATACTCTGCCGCAATAAGTATTGCTGTATTTCCGGCAATTTCACTAATACTTCTGATTAGAGAAAGAATGCCATTTTCATCTTTTATATATTCGTAAGCCAGTGCTGTAATTTCACTTTTCAGAAGATGATTAATGTATTTTGTATCTATTGTAGTTAGTTGTAAGGCGGATATTAGTGTCTGCCCTTTATGCATCATTTTTATCTCCCCTTTTGTAGGTGGTTCTATTTTAAGGACAATATGTGCCTTGTACACCTGTTCAATATTATAAGCAATTGTTGCTCCAGAATCAGAATAATCTTCATCTGAGAAATTAGCATTTACTCCTGCTCCTTTTTCTATCACAATTTTATGCCCATTGCTTACTAATAGTGCTACCGCATCTGGCGATAAACTCACCCTGTTTTCCTGATAGGAAATTTCCTTTGGAATACCAATGTAGAGGGATTGGAAATTCTTTTTCACTTCCAGCATTTCTTCTTGTGGCATTAAACTAGCAAAAGTTGCTATGTTTTTACTTTTTTTCATGAGCTAATAAATTAATAATTCGTGCTTCTTTGTCTTTTGTTATTTTTACTTCTATTCTTTCTTTTGGTAACAATCCCAATGCTTTTTCAGGCCATTCTACAAAACAATAACTATTGGTAAAAAAATATTCTTCATAGCCCAAATCATAAATTTCTTCTACTGATTTTACTCTATAAAAATCGAAATGGTAAATGGGCTTTCCTTTTTTATCATGATACTCATTTACAACCGAAAAAGTCGGACTTGTAACAACATCTTGTACATTTAAGACCTTACAAATTGATTTTATCAGAGTAGTTTTTCCTACTCCCATTTCTCCGAAAAATACAACTTTTTTCTGATTTCCAAAAGCTTCAAGAAGCGCTTTTGAAATTACATCTAATTCTTTTATCGTTTTAGCATAAAATGTGCTATTCATTATTACTTTGCTTCTAATGTAATGATAGGAATGAGCATTTCCTCCAATGATATTCCTCCATGCTGAAATGTATCTTTAAAGTATTGCACAAACTGATTGTAATTATTCTGATAAACAAAGTACATATCCTCTTTAGCAAATAGATATTTTGTACTTACATTTTGTTGAGGTAAATGATATTCAGCAGGATTATTTACCACCATCACATCCGATTTTATATAATTTAGATTTTTGCCTTGTTTATATCTGAGGTTAGAATTTACATTTCTATCCCCAATTACCTTTGATGGTCTTTTCACATTAATCGTTCCATGATCGGTAGTAATAATCATTTTTGCACCTTGTTTCGCAATTTGTTTCATGATATCACGCAAGGGAGAATGCTCAAACCAAGATGCCGTAAGGGAACGATAAGCAGAATCATCTTCCGCCAGTTCTTTAATCATCTTCATATCAGTCCGAGCATGAGAGAGCATATCCACAAAATTATAGACAATAACATTTAAGTTATTGTGTTTCATATTTCCAATTTGATTCACTACTTTTTTACCGTAATCTATATTGGTAATTTTGGAATAGCTCAATTTACAATCTCCATGCCCTAATCTTTGCAACTGATCGCGCAAGAAATCTTCCTCAAACATATTTTTTCCTCCCTCATCCTCATCATTTTTCCATTTTCCAGGAAAGCGTTTTTCCATTTCTAAAGGAAGTAATCCAGAGAAAATTGCATTTCTGGAATATTGAGTGGCTGTGGGCAAAATACTATAATAAATTTCTTCCTTTTTTACTCTAAAATCATTTTGAATCATTAGTTCAATAATTTTCCATTGATCGTATCTCAAATTATCAATTAGAATAAAATAGAGCGGTTTTTTATCTAGCAAAGGACTGACATTTTTTCTAATTAAATTATGCGAAAGCAATGGGGCATCCACTCCATTTATCCAACTTTTATAGTTTTCCTTTACAAAACGAAAAAATTGGGTATTTGCCTCTTGTTTTTGCATAGAAAGAATTTCTTCCACACTTTGTTCCCCCGATTTTTCAATTTCTAACTCCCAAAAAGTAAGTTTTTTGAAAATATCTATCCACTCCTGTTTGCTTAAACTCTCAGAAAGACGCATCCCAATGTTTCTGAACTCTTGTTGGTAGTTCATGGTGGTGCGCTCGCCAACCAGGCGTTTACTATCAATATTCTTTTTTATGGAAAGTAATATCTGATTTGGATTTACTGGCTTTATTAAATAATCAGATATTTTTGAACCAATTGCCTCCTCCATTATGCTTTCTTCCTCACTTTTTGTTATCATGATAATCGGAATATTTGGCCTAATTGCTTTCATTTTTACAAGCGTTTCTAATCCGGTAAATCCTGGCATATTTTCATCTAAAAATACCAAATCGAAAATGCTTTCATTAAACCTATCTAATGCCTCATCCCCACTTTTAGCCGTTACAACCGTGTATCCCTTTTGTTCCAAGAATATAATGTGAGGTTTCAATATATCTATCTCATCATCTGCCCAAAGTATTCTAATCATATTTTATTACTTTATATTTTACAAAAATTAAAAAAAATCCGTTATTTGCCTATATGCTTTCAAGAAAAAAAGATAAAATTATAAACGACCCAATTTACGGATTCGTACATTTAGAAAAAGGTATTATTCTTGAGCTTATTGAACATCCCTTTTTTCAAAGATTAAGAAGAATATCGCAATTAGGACTTTCCTATTTGGTTTATCCTGGAGCTTATCATACTCGTTTCCATCACGCAATTGGTTGTATTTTTTTAATGAATAAAGCCATTGACCAAATCAGAAAAAAAGGACATTCTATAACAGGCAAAGAGGCTCAGGCCGTTTGCATTGCTATTTTGTTGCACGATATTGGGCATGGTCCTTTTTCACATGCATTGGAAAAAAGTATTGTCGGAAATATAACTCATGAAACGCTTTCTCTGCTTTTTATGCAAGGTCTTAATAAGCAATTTAAGGGGAAATTAACCTTAGCCATTCAGATTTTTAAGGATGAGTACAAAAAAAGATTTTTGCATCAATTGGTGTCAAGCCAATTAGATATGGATAGATTAGATTATTTAAAACGAGATAGTTTTTATTCTGGAGTGCAAGAAGGCATAATTGGAACCGAGCGAATTATAAATATGCTAAATGTAGTAGATGATCATTTAGTAATTGAAGAAAAAGGCATCTATTCTATTGAAAAGTTTCTAATAGCTAGAAGATTGATGTATTGGCAGGTTTACTTGCATAAAACCGTCCTTTCTGCTGAAAACACCCTTATTAAAATACTGAAAAGAGCAAAAGAACTAATAAGTGACGGTAAAGAAGTTTTTACAACTCCTGCCCTATTTTTCTTTTTAGAAAAAAAATGCACAAAAAAGGATTTTGAGAATAACCCTGATATTTTACACCAATTTGCAAAATTGGACGACTATGATATTATTTCTGCATTAAAACAATGGCAAAATCATAATGATTTTGTGCTCTCTACTCTTTCTAAGAATATTATAAATCGGCAACTCTTAAAGATAGAAATTCAAAATAAACCATTCTCTCAAAAAGCAATATTTGATACAAGAACAGCAGTAATGAAAAAATTAAATCTGAATAAAGAGGAAGTTGATTATTTTGTTTTTTCTGACAAAGTGAGTAATAGTGCCTATAATTATGAAAAAGCAAAAATTAATATTTTGATGAAAGATGGAAGTATTAAAGAATTAAAAGATGCCTCCGATCAGTTGTTAAGTGAAATAATATCCAGGAAAGTAAATAAATTTTTCCTTTGTTATCCTGATTTAAGATAAAAATAAAATAAGAATTGTTAAATTTGCAGCCATGAAGTTTACAGCTAAACAAATAGCAGAAATCCTAAATGGGAAAATTATCGGAAATCCTGAGTCGGTGGTATATTCATTGGCAAAAATTGAAGAAGGGGAAAAGGGAGATTTATGTTTTTTGGCAAATAAAAAATACACGCCATTTATTTATACAACAAAAGCCTCAGTTGTAATTGTAAATAAGGATTTCGAATCAGAAAATAATATTACAGCTACTCTTATTGTTGTGGAGGATGCTTACCATAGTTTTAGTCAGTTATTGGAAGTCTACAACAACATGAAAAATGACAAAGAAGGAATTGATGAGCAGTCAAAAATTGAGAAATCTGCTGAGTTAGGAAAAAAGGTTTTTGTTGGTGCATTTAGTTATATTGGTGAAAATGTAAAAATAGGAAAGAATGTTAAGATTTATCCGAATTGTTTTATTGGCGAAAATGTACATATTGCAGATAATAGCATTCTGTACTCTAGCGTGAAAATATACCATGATTGCAAAATTGGAAAAGATAATATTCTGCATTCTGGAGTGGTAATTGGAGGAGATGGTTTTGGTTTTTCTCCTGATAATAAAAACCAATTCAACAAAATTGCACAAATAGGAAATGTGGTGCTAAAAGATGATATTGAAGTTGGTGCAAACACAACAATTGATCGTGCAACTATAGGCTCAACTATTATTGGAAATGGCGTAAAATTGGACAATTTAATACAAATTGCCCATAATGTGGAGATTGGAGAGAATACAGTAATTGCATCACAAGCAGGAATTGCTGGCTCAACAAAAATTGGGAAAAACTGCATGATAGGGGGGCAATGTGCAATTGTTGGTCATATTACAATTGCTGATGGAGTAAAAATTGCTGGACAAAGTGGAGTTGCATCAAGTATTACTGAAAAAGGGAAAATTGTGCAGGGTCCTATGGCTTTTGACATAAGAGATTTCCAAAGATCCTATATTGTATTCAAAAAACTTCCTGAAATATATAAAACAATTTCAGAAATAAAAAAAGCGTTTTTATTAGATGAAAGAAGTAAAAATGAGTGAAAAACAAAAAACCATAAAACAAAGTATTTCCATAAGTGGAGTTGGGCTTCACACTGGTGTGGAAAGCACTATCACTTTTGTTCCTACAGAAGAAGATTTTGGCATTAAGTTTCAAAGAACAGATTTAGAAAACAAACCAATTATTGAAGCAGATGTCGATTTAGTAGTACACACCAACAGAGGAACAAATATTGAAAAAAATGGAGTCAGTATTCATACTACCGAGCATGTTTTAGCGGCTATTGCAGGTGCGCAAATTGATAATTTACTTATTAAAATTAATGCATGTGAAATGCCTATTTTAGATGGTAGTGCAATAGAGTTTACTAATGCCTTAAAAAAAGCTGGGATTAAAAACCAAGAAAAAGATAAAACCTATTTTCAAGTAAAACGAAAAATAGCGTATAAAGATGAAAATACTGGAAGCGAAATAAGTATTACTCCATCTGATAAACTTAAAATTTCTGTTGAAATTGATTATAACTCAACTACTTTGCAAAAACAGGATAGTGTTTTGGAAGATATCTCAGAATTTGAAACTGAATTTTCTTCATCACGAACTTTTTGTTTTTTGCACGAATTGGATGAATTACTAAAAAATAATTTAATAAAAGGAGGGGATATAAATAATGCAATTGTAATTGTTGATAGAGATGTAGATGAAAAAGAACTTGTTGAACTTGCCAAAACCTTTAAGAAAGAGAACATTGCTGTGCAAAAAAAGGGAATTTTAAATAACCTAGAACTCAGATACAAAAACGAACCGGCAAGACACAAACTATTGGATGTAATTGGTGATTTAACTCTGATAGGGAAAAATATAAAAGGACATGTTATTGCAAAAAAACCAGGACACACCAGCAATATTGCTTTTGCAAAAAAAATTAAAGAAATTATGAGACAAGAAATGAGAAACACAGCCCCAGAAATTGATTTCAGTACAGCCCCACTATATGATAAAAATAAAATCAAAACGATTTTACCTCACCGTGAACCTTTCCTATTTATTGATGAGATAAGGGAACTTGGCTCTGATTATATTATTGGAACAAAATTTGTTAAGGAGGGAGAGGATTATTTTAAAGGTCATTTTCCAGGGGAGCCAGTTATGCCTGGAGTATTACAGTTGGAAACCATGGCGCAAGCGGGTGGGGTTTTACTTTTAAGCACAGTAGATAATCCTGATGATTATTTAACTTTCTTTATGAAAATTGATAATGCAAAATTTAAAAAGAAAGTAGTGCCAGGCGATACCATTATTTTCAGATTAAACCTAATTTCACCTATCAGAAGAGGGCTTTGCCATATGCATGGCAAGGGTTTTGTAGATGGAAAAATAGTAGTAGAAGGCGATTTATTAGCTCAAATTGCACCAAAAAAACAATAATTATGCATCAACCATTATCTTATGTACATCCTGGCGCAAAAATTGCCAACAATGTAGTTATTGAGCCATTTGTTACGATTGACAAAAATGTAACTATTGGAAAAGGGAGTTGGATTGGCTCGAATGTTACCGTAATGGAAGGGGCTACAATAGGTGAAAATTGCAGAATATTTCCTGGTGCTGTAATTTCGGCAATACCACAAGATTTAAAGTTTGGTGGAGAAAAATCGGAAGTTATAATAGGAGATAATACTACCATCAGAGAATGTGTAACGATAAACAGAGGAACAAAAGCAACTGGAAAAACAGAAATAGGAAACAATTGTTTACTAATGGCTTACTGCCATGTTGCACATGATTGCTACATTGGCAATAATTGCATTATTGTAAATGGAGTAGCGCTTGGTGGGCACATTACTATTGGGGATTGGGTGATTATTGGAGGGCTTTCAGCTATTCATCAGTTTGTGCATATTGGTTCACATGCCATGATTTCTGGTGGAGCTTTGGTAAGGAAAGATGTCCCTCCTTTTGTAAAAGCAGCCCGGGAGCCACTTTCTTTTGTCGGTATTAATTCTATTGGTCTGAGAAGAAGAGGATTTAAGGATGAGAAAATTCAGGAGATTCAGAATATTTATAGAATTCTATTTCAATCTAATAAAAACACTACCCAAGCAATTGCAAAAATAGAAGCCGAATTACCGGCTTCTCCTGAAAAGGATAATATTATCTCCTTCATTCAGAATTCTGGCAGAGGGATAATGAAGGGATATATTCAAAATTAAAAAGAAAAAGATATGGCAACAACAGCAGATTTTAGAAACGGATTATGCATTCAGCATAATGGAGACCCTTGGAAAATTGAATCGTTCCAACATGTGAAACCAGGAAAAGGACCAGCATTTGTGAGAACAAAAATCAGAAACCTTAACACTGGAAGATTATTAGAAAACACCTTCACCTCAGGGGTTAAAATTGAAGTTATAAGAATAGAAAACAGAAAATATCAGTTTTTATATGCGGAAGGAAATGATTATCATTTGATGAACCTGGACGATTATGAGCAAATAATGTTGCAAAAAGAGTTTATTGAAAATGTGGAATTCTTAAAAGAAGGAGAAAATGTTAATGTGCTGTTTCATGCTGACAAAGGCTTACCACTTTCTGCTGATTTACCTGCTCATGTAACACTTGAAATTACAAAAACTGAACCGGGAGTAAAGGGGAATACTGCCACTAATACCTTTAAACCAGCAACAACTGAAAGCGGTGCTGATATTCAAGTTCCTCTTTTTATAAATGAGGGAGATAAAATTAAAATTGATACTGTTAAAGGGGCATATCTTGAAAGAGTAAAAGGATAAAATGAAGAAACATAACTTTTCAGCAGGCCCTTGCATTTTACCAAAAGAAGTATTGAAAGAAGCTTCCCAAGCAATACTAAATTTTAATAATGATAATTTGTCATTAATTGAAATATCGCACAGAAGCAAACCTTTTATGGATGTGATGAAAAAGGCGATAGCCCTAGTAAAAGAACTTTTGGAAGTGCCTGAAGGGTATTCAGTTTTATTTTTGCAAGGAGGTGCAAGTTTAGAATTCTTAATGGTGCCATTTAATTTGATGAAAGAAGGCGGAAAAGCAGCCTACACCAATACAGGTGCTTGGGCTAAAAAAGCAATTACAGAGGCTAAAAGTTTAGGAGATACTGTTGTTGTTGGCGATTCATCAGACAAAAATTATAATTACATCCCAAAAGGCTATGAAATCCCAAATGATGTAGATTATTTCCATTGTACATCCAACAACACTATTTATGGAACTCAAATGAAGAATTTTCCAACAGCTCCTACTCTTATGGTTTGTGATATGAGCTCGGATATTTTTAGCAGAACAATTGAGGTAAGTAAATTTGATTTAATTTATGCTGGGGCACAAAAAAACATGGGACCCGCAGGGACTACCTTAGTAATCGTAAAAGATGAAATTTTGGGAAAAACTGGAAGGAAAATTCCAACAATGTTGAATTACAATACGCACATCAGTAAAGGTAGTATGTTCAACACTCCCCCAGTATTTGCTATTTATGTATCTATGCTAACCTTGCAATGGTTAAAAGATTTTGGAGGGGTTGAAGCGATAGAAAAAACCAATCAGGAAAAAGCTGATTTATTATATAGTGAGATTGATAGAAATCCACTTTTTGAAGGAACTGCAAATAAAGAAGATAGATCAAATATGAATGTTTGCTTTTTACTTACAGATAGCAGTAAAGAGGAAATGTTTAATAAAATGTGGCAAGAAGCTGGAATTAATGGACTAAAAGGACACAGATCAGTTGGAGGATATAGGGCTTCCTTGTATAACGCCTTACCAAATGAAAGTGTACAAATACTTGTAAATATAATGCGAAAATTAGAACAAAATTAAGATGATAAATGTATTAGCAAATGATGGGATTTCCCAAGCTGGGATTGACACTTTAAAAACAAACGGGTTTAATATTGTAACCGAAAAAATTGCTCAGAAAGATTTGATTGATAAAATCAATACAGAAAATTATCAGGTGCTTCTGGTAAGAAGTGCTACTACTGTAAGAAAAGATTTAATTGATGCTTGCCCAAAGTTGAAAATAATTGGAAGAGGAGGGGTAGGTATGGATAATATTGATGTGGATTATGCTAGGGAAAAAGGATTAAAAGTAATCAACACGCCTACTGCATCTTCTGCTTCTGTAGCTGAACTTGTTTTTGCCCATTTGTTTGGAATGGTAAGATTTTTATATGCCTCAAATCGAGAAATGCCAATGGAAGGAGATACGCACTTTAAGGGTTTGAAGAAATCATTTGCCAGAGGGAGAGAATTAGCAGGAAAAACTTTGGGAATTATTGGCTTTGGAAGAATAGGACAAGAAGTAGCAAAACGAGCAATTGGTTTAGGAATGAAAATAATTGCACATGATAAATTCATAGATGAAGCAAACATCACTTTGGAGTTTTTTAATGGAGATAAAAAATCGTTCACCATTGAAACTGAAAGCTTAAAAGCAGTGCTTAAAAATTCAGATTTTATTACCCTTCACATTCCAAAAGATGGAGGTAAAGCCATAATAGGAGCAGAAGAAATTGGGATGATGAAAACAGGAGCTGGAATCATCAATGCAGCAAGAGGCGGAGTGATAGACGAAACTGCCCTCATGTTTGCTTTGGACAAAGAGAAATTGGCCTATGCCGGTTTGGATGTTTTTGATAACGAGCCCAATCCATCTATTCATTTACTTATGCATGGAGCAGTCTCATTAACGCCACATATTGGTGCTGCAACCCTAGAAGCACAAGATAGAATAGGAACAGAACTTGCTGAACAAATTTGCGCATATTTTAATAAATAAAAATGGCAATAGTTCGCCCTTTTAAAGCAATTCGACCTACAAGAGACAAGGTGCATCTTTTTGCCTCTCGCTCCTACTTGACTTATTCAGATGATACTTTAAAAGAAAAGTTAGAACATAATCCTTTTACATTCTTGCATATCATAAATCCTGAGTATAAAAAAAAGAATAAGAAAAGTAATATTGAAAAATTCAAATTAGTAAAACAAAAATTTGAAGAGTTTAAAGCAAATGGAGTTTTAGTAAGTGAGGATAAAAAAATATTCTACTTATACAAACAAAAAAGAGGTCCATATATTTTTGAAGGAATTATTGCAGCCTGTAGCGTTAAAGATTATTTAAACGGAACTATAAAAGTACATGAACATACCCTTACAAAAAGGGAGCAAATGTTTAAGGATTATTTAGATACTACTGGATTTAATGCTGACCCTGTTTTGCTAACCTATAAAGGAGAGAATGACATCAATAATTTGATAGCATCTGTAAGTAAAACAAGGGCTGAATACAATTTCACCACTACTAACAAAGTACAACATCAGCTATGGCTAATTGATACTGAAAAAGAAATAAATCTTATTTGTAATACTTTTGCTGAAATTAATGATATTTATATTGCAGATGGGCACCACCGTACATCTTCTTCAGCACTATTGAGTCAACAGAAAAATGCAGCAGATGAAAATAATTGCAATTATTTTATGAGTTTTTTAATTGCTGAAAACCAATTGAATATCATCAACTTTAATCGGTTAGTAAAAAGCTTGAATGGATTATCGGTAGCTGATTTTATAGCTCAAATTAAAAGCACTTATACATTGGTAGAATCTACTTTTGTAAAAGGGAAAAAGGAAGATGAAATTGGCATGTATTTGGATGGAAAATGCTATCTGCTTAGAGCAAAAAAAGGAAGTTATAAAGATGATTGTGTAAACCGATTGGACCCTGCTATTTTATCCTGCAACATACTATCACCAATTTTGGGAATTCAAGATGAAAAAACAGATAAAAATATATCCTTTGTGGCTGGAAACATCCCAATGGCTGAAATAAAAAAAAGCGTTGATAGTGGTGCAAATGCTGTTGCTTTTATTTTGAAACCTATTCCTATAAAAGCATTAAAAGAAGTGGCGGATAAAGGAAAAATTATGCCTCCAAAAAGCACTTATATTCAGCCCAAATTACGCTCAGGAATTACCATATACCCTATTGACTAATGGGAATTGCTGACAACTTAAAAGCGATACGAAAAAACATACCGAAAGAAATTATTTTGGTTGCCGTTTCCAAAACTAAAACCAATGCTGATATATTAGAGGTCTATAATAGTGGACAAAGAATTTTTGGAGAGAATAAAGTGCAGGAATTAGTGAAAAAATCAGGCCTTCTCCCAGAAGATATTTCCTGGCATATGATAGGGCATTTACAAACAAATAAGGTAAAATTTATAGCTCCTTTCATTGCTTTAATTCATGGGGTAGATTCCTTAAAATTACTGAAAGAAATTGACAAACGAGCAGAGCAAAATAAAAGAATAATTGACTGTCTTTTGCAAGTACATATAGCACAAGAAAGTAGTAAATTTGGTTTTGGAATAAATGAAATTCAGCAAGTAATAAAAGATGCTGTACAATTTAACAACATCAAAATTGTAGGGCTAATGGGGATGGCTACTTTCACCAATAATAAAGTGCAAATTTCAGAAGAATTTCAGTCCTTAAAAAATGTTTTTCAAGAAGTGAAAAATAATCAAATAACCATTTTATCAATTGGGATGAGTGGCGATTACCAAATTGCTATTGAAAAAGGCAGTACTATGGTGCGAATTGGCTCTGCAATTTTTGGCTCTAGATAAATTAATTAACCACCACCCTTTTAATTCTTTTACTTTCCTCTGTTTTTATTTCTAAAAAGTAAATTCCTTTAGAGAGAGTTCCTCTTTCTAACTCATAAGTCCTTTGGGTTAAATCTTCTTCTTTCCAAACTTTTTGTCCTGTTATATCATAAAGGGTTAAGTTATAGTTGGATTTAATGTTTGTAATAGATATGATTGTACTTTTTGTAAATGGATTTGGGAAAATACTTATCTGTTGGCTTGGATTTTCTATTATGTCGGTGGATTGGAAAATGGTAACTGCCAAACTTATGGTATCA
>DUAL01000143.1:27708-28671 GCA_012960835.1 Flavobacteriales bacterium
CGTTTGCATCTGTTTCTATTACATAAATACTGCCTTGCCCTGGGGTATTCCAAAGCACATCCACAGAGTTTGTGCCTAATCCTGATTGTAGTATCCCGCCTGTTACCCCCCAATTATAAGTGGAAGTTGCATTCTGTATTACAGAATAATTCTCTACATTATTCTGCATGACATTGCTAAGCCCTGTAATAGCAGAAGTAAGTACCACATTATGCACTGTAAAAGGATTAGATACTCCCGGGCAGCCATTCATATCTGTTACGCTAACGGTATAACTGCCTGTTGTGTTTACTGTGGTTTGTTGGCTGTTAGGACCATTTGCCCAAAGGTAAGAGAAATAACCACTACCAGCATTTAAGGTAACTTGTCCGCTTGGCTGACAAAGAGAGTCTGTCCCTATTGCATTTATATTAAAAGCAAATTGATTGAGATAAATCGTTACAGTATCAGAACTTGCACTACATCCATTCTCATCTATTACAGTAACAAAATAAGGTCCTGGTTGGCCGGTGGTTATTGTGGATACGGTGTCCCCTGTATTCCAATTATAGATATAATGTCCCCCACCTGCATTTAAAGTGACATTTCCAATACAAAGTGAATAACCCGTTGTACTTAAAGTAACGGATAGATTAGTTACATCAACCGTATCCGTATAACCAGAACAACCATTAACATCTGTCATGGTTGCAAAATATTGTCCTATAGTTGAAGCGGTAATAGTGGATGTACTTGCTCCTGTATTCCAAAGATGATTAGTAAACTGACTGCCAGCATCCAAATCAACTGTATAACCGGCACAAATAGTGGTGGAACCACTAG
Source organism: Flavobacteriales bacterium (assembly GCA_012960835.1). Taxonomy (GTDB): domain Bacteria; phylum Bacteroidota; class Bacteroidia; order Flavobacteriales; family BACL11; genus DUAL01. The sequence goes on from DUAL01000143.1 coordinate 28,531, forward strand.
GTACTATACTATACTGAAAAGCATTAGTATAAATACTAACTGTATCCGAATAAGCCGTACAACCATTAGAGTCAGTAACAAAAACATAATAATCTCCTGCTGTATTTACATTAATTGCTTGGGTAGAAGTATTATTACTCC
>DUAL01000144.1 GCA_012960835.1 Flavobacteriales bacterium
GTATTCTTTTTTCTTTATCTGATAACCTACTTTTATTTATTAATAACACTCCTCAACTTTTGTTTATAAATATTTTATTAAAAATAATAACCCTTCCTATTATATTTTATAAATTTTACTACTAATTTTATAAATTTTAAAACCTATATAAGTTCTTTTATTTTATTTTTTACTTTTAAGTTTGTTTATTAACTTTTATCGCTTGTAAAAATAAATTTATTTATTAAAAAACAAGAGTTAATATTTAAATTAACAATTTAATTTTATTGTTAATTATATATTTAAATATTTAAGTTTCAGATTTTAATCTTTTTTATTTATTAAAGAGGTTGTTTATATTTATTAATAACTTACTTCTCCAAAAAACAATGTGTTTTTTTTTTAACCATACTAACAGTTATATATAATAATAATAATTTATTTTTAAATTAATTTATTAAAAGATATAATATATATAATAGAGTTAAATTAAAATTTGAGAATTAAAAAAAATGTGTAATTTCACGACTTTATTTTTAAAACCTAAAACCATGAAAAAATATTTATTTTTAACTTTAACTTTTTTAACTTTAACACTTTTAGCACAAAACTCTGGAGGACCAGGACCTTATGGCTATACTTGGTATAACAGTGATCATGCAACAAGACCAGCTAACTACAGTTGGATTGATATTGAACAAAATGAAAATTATGTGGATGGTTTAGGAGATGATAATAATGTAGGACCGTTTAATGTATCTCCAGCATTTGATTATTATTGGTATTCTGTAGATAAGATTTGGATTGGATCTAACGGGTATGTTGGGTTTAAACCTATTCAAATTTCTTCAACTTTTCCATCTATACCAACAAATTCTTATGCAAAAAACAATTTTATTGCAGGATTTATGTGTGATTTAAATTTTGCTCCCGACACAACAACTATTGCTCCTGGAGGAACCATAGCAAATCCTGCTAGATGTTATTTTGATGATACTCCAACACAAACGGTTATTTCTTATATAAATGTTCCTTTTTGGACGGATCCAAACGTTAGTCCAACACAACAAGAATGGACAGGATATAATACCTTTCAAATAGTGTTAAATAAACTAGACTCCACAATAGTAATTAATTACAAAGATAGAGATATCGCGGTTGCCACCAATAGTAATGATATAAAGGTTGGAATACAATCAAAAGTAGGATCATTTGGACTGCAACATTCTACAGGAACATATTTTGATATGTTTTCTCCAAATATAGGAATGCCAAACGCATTACGCTTTGATCCGTCAATAAATCCGGGATTAATTACAGATGTTGCGGTAGATTGGAATGATAATACAGAAAATAAAGGAATATTTTTATCAGCAGACGGTGCAGACTATACTCTTAAAACAAACATAAAAAATGAGGGAAACACGCCTTTTGGAGGAGCAACTGTAATAGCTAATCTGTCCCCACAATTCTCCCCACCTGCAGTATCAAACAGTGCAACACTAAATAATTTAAACGCAGGGGCAGATACTACTTTTATACTAACAAACACATTCCAACCTAATTCAGCTGTATTAGGGCCTCACACTTTTTTAACAATGCTAAGTGGTGCCACAGGAGATATGGACCCCACAAATAACACCCTTGAACAAGAAATAGTGGTAATAGACACAACAGGGACCCTTATTAATTTAACTTATGCACATTCCGCTGGAGGAGGAAGTATTAATTGGTCAGGAGGGAACGGAGGAATAGCGGTTTATTTTAAACCCCCATTTTATCCAGCATTGATAAAAAGCACGAACTTTTTTATTGAAAACAATGCAGGAGCAGCCAGTTTTGATGCAAAAATATATGCTGATGACGGATTTAACGGAGTAGCGGGAACACTATTAGATTCAGTAACCGTTTCTGCAGCACAAGTAATAGCTCCAGGGAATAATATGGTTTCATGTGCCTCTCCTGACACAATTTTCAGTGGAGGAGTTTATGTTTTATGGTATATGGGGGCGGCAGGAATTGGACTAGGAAAAGATGTTACGCCACCGATTTCTGGACAAACCTATGAAGTGCTTAGTAATTTTTGGTCAACCTATAGGGATGTTGAAAATGAAGACTTTTTCATATCTATTGATGTTGAAAAAATTCCATTTTCAGATGACATTGGTGTAACTACCATTGTGACCCCCGCAAACGGAAGCACGCTTGGGACAAGCCAAAATGTAGAGATTGTTATTGAAAATTTTGGAATTAACTCAGCAAGTAATTTTGATGTTAATTATCAATTTAATTCAGGAACAACAATAACAGAAACAGTAACACTTTCTATTGCTCCAGGAAATACATTAAACCACGTATTTACAACGACTATTGGACCAATGTCAGTTGGATCACCAGCAGCACAACTTTGCGCTTGGACAAGCTACTCAGTAGACCCAAACCCAATTAACAACCAAAGCTGTAACACTATAAACTCTCCAACAACAGGGGTTAGCGAACAAGCTCTTTCAGAAATTGTAATTTATCCTAATCCAACTAAAGGAAAGCTGATTTTAGAAAACTTACCAAAAGGAGAAGTGTCTTTTGTAATTGTAGATGTAAGAGGAAAAAGAGTTGTTGAGATAAATAAAATAAGTAAAAAAACAATTGACATATCTTCTCTTGCAGACGGAATATATCAAATTAAATTAGAAGGAAAAGAGTGGGTGTGGAACAAAAAGTTAATTAAACAATAATAAAACTAAGCTGCCTTTTATCTAAATCGGCCGCCATTACTTTTATCCGAACATTTTGCCCTAATTGGTATTGAACCTTTGTTTCAGCGCCAATTAGGGCAAATTTCCCCTCCTCATGGATAAAATAATCTTCTTTCAAGCTTTTGATTTTTACAAGCCCTTCACATTTATTTTCAGAAAGCTCAACATATAAACCCCAATCCGTTACCCCAGATATAATACCAGAAAATGTTTTTCCAACATTTGACTGCATATACTTTACTTGCATATATTTTATAGAATCCCTTTCTGCCATAGCAGCTCTTTTTTCCATTTCTGAACAATATTTGCAAACCGCTTCCAAATTTTCTGCGCTAACAGAGCTTTTTCCATCAAGGTATTGTTCTAAAAGACGGTGCACTATCAAATCAGGATACCTTCTGATTGGAGAAGTAAAATGGGTGTAATAATCAAAACCTAAACCATAATGACCAATATTATTTGTGCTATAAATAGCTTTTGCCATTGAACGAATAATTAGTTTTTCAAGCATATCTTGCTCTTTACTTCCTTTTATATGTTTGTGTAAGTTATTTAACGAATAAACCAAGTTTGTTTTTGAAGAAGAATCAAGATTGTGTCCTAGCTTTTTAACCAACCGCCCTAATGAAGAAATTTTCTCAGAAAGAGGCACATCATGAATTCGATACACAAAAGGGCGTGATCGGCTTTTGTTTTTTGGTTTCCCCACCAGTGTTGCAATCGTTTTATTAGCAAGCAACATAAACTCTTCAATCATATGATTTGTATCCAAAACAGGCTTAAAATAAACCTCAATAGGCACATCTTTTTCATTCAAAACAAACTTAGCCTCCGAACTTTCAAAGTCAAGAGCCCCAAGCTTAAAACGATTTTTTCTTAATATTTTTGAAAGACGATCTAAAAGCAGAAGCTGTTTAGAAAACAAACCCCTTTTCTCATCTATTATTTCCTGAGCATCAGCATAAGTAAAACGCTTGTCAGAATGAATTACGCTTTTACCAACCCAATAATCAAGTAAATTTGCTTTCTCATCCAGGGTAAACAAAACAGAAAAACAAAGCCGATCCTCATTAGGTTTTAGCGAGCAAATTTCATTTGAAATAACCTCAGGTAGCATAGGCACAACCCTGTCCACCAAATACACAGAGGAAGCTCTTTGCTCGGCTTCCAAATCCAAAACACTCCCTTTTTTTACAAAATGAGAAACATCCGCAATATGTACCCCTATTTCCCAATTCCCACTTTCCAATTTTCTAACAGAAAGCGCATCATCAAAATCTTTTGCGTCATCAGGATCAATGGTAAAAGTATCCACACCCCTTAAATCTTTTCTAGAGTTAATTTCTTTTCCGGAAATAGTTAGAGACGTTTTTTTAGCAGCTTCTGTCACAATTTCAGGAAAAACAGGGGACAAATCGTATTCGTATAAAATAGAGTGGATTTCAGCATTGTGATTATTAACCTCTCCAATAACCGAAATGATTTTTCCAACAGGGTTTTTCCTGTTTTCTGACCAATCCGTAACCTCAACCAAAAGTTTTTTTCCACCATAATCTGATTTCAATTCTTGCTTCGGAATAAAAATATCAAAAGGTATTTTGTTATTGTCAGGAATAAGAAAAGCAAATTTTGAATCTTTTTGTAAAACCCCAACAAAAGAAGATTTTTTCCTTTCCAAAACCTTTAAAACCTCTCCCTTCTTGCGCCCTTTTTTTTGTGGAAAAACAAGCACAGAAACCGTATCGCCAATAAAAGCAAACCGGCTATAATCTAAACTAACAAAAACCTCTTCTTTATCCTCTGTTTCAACTAACAACCCCCTAAAAGAAACCGTTTTTATAATCCCTGTTTTTTTATGAGAATGCTCAGATAATTTATACTTTCCAGGCTTGATTTCTAGGACACTTCCATTCTTATACAAGCCAAGTAAAACACCTACTATAAGCGTTTTTATCTCAGGATTTTTACTGCCAAGAAGCTTGTAGATTTGTTTGTAATTAAAGTTTTTGTGCGGACTTTCTCTAAAAAA
>DUAL01000145.1 GCA_012960835.1 Flavobacteriales bacterium
GAATTTAATATTTTTTGAACCTCTTAAACTTACTTCTCCTTCCAAGTCAACAGTAAGCAGGGGGGCTTTCCTTAGTACATCTGTAGCATCATTCAAACCCTCATTCATATCATTTTCTGCATTGTAAACTATTTTATCAATCTTAGATTCAAAAATTGGTTTCTGCTCTGATATTTTAACTTCCGAAAGCATTTCAGCATTTGCAAGCATTAGTATGTCAGCTAATTTTACATCTGGTTTTTTCTTGGTCAGTTCAAAATCAATTTCTTGAGAATCATATCCTATATAACTCACACTTATTCGGTATTTCCCTGAGCGAATTTTGTTCATAAAAAACCGCCCTTTTTCATCAGTTATTGTGCCTTCAATTATTTTATTCCACCGAATATTTGTAAGGCTTATATTAGCATATTCAAGGGCTTTACCAGTATTACTATCAATTATTTTTCCGCCAATATTTCCTTTAATGTAATCTTTGGAATTGTCTTTCCCAAATCCTTTAAAACTACCTCCTCTTCCTCCGCCACTGCCTCTGTCTTGGGAAAAGGTAAAAAATGGGATGAGTATAAGTAGGAGTAATATTTTTTTCATATTAATTTTTGCTGCTTAGAGTATTGTAAAAGTCAGAGGTTTAATTCTTTTCAGGATTATACTCGCATTTGCTTCCAAACAGAGATTTTTCTTTAATAATTTCAGCAACACCTTCTGGCACCATATCTTCCCATTTCCCGTTATCACACGATTTTATTAGTTCTAATACTTTTCTGGAAAAAATATGAAGCACCTTAAGATCGTAATCTAAATCCTCAATTCTACCATTGGAGAAAAGGTAATCATAAATAGGTTTAACGCGTGGGTGAACGGCAATGTTATTGCTATCTTGCAATTCTACTTTATCGTTTGGTTTGTACGGGTAGAGGTATATTTTAATATCTCTTGTAACAATAATACCGAAAGCCTCCATTATACCACCATTAAGATTTCTGTAATAGGCCTCATCAAACATTTCCAGTAAATTATCCACCCCGATAATTAAGCCCATTCTTGCCCTTGTAAATTGCGAAAGGTATTCTACCAATTTGTAATATTTCTTGTAATTCGAAATCATTACAGTATATCCCAAAGAACACAGAATATCGGCACGGTCCAAAAAGTCCTTTTCATTTATCTCTCCTTCCATTTTCAGGTTGGAAAGTGTTATTTCAAAAAGGAGTTGCAAGTTTTCTTTCTTTACTCTTTTATTTTCTAAAAACTTAGTAAGCCCATTTTTAAGCATGTTTATATTCACCTTGGTTACAGGGCGAAAACTTCCTCTAATTGTCAGGATATTTTTTTTATAAAGCATATCAGCTGCCTGCTGATTCACGCCATCTGGGCTAAAAATAACAGCATCCGTCATCCTCTCTTTCACAAGGGTTAAGCTAAGTAAACGGTTATCCACCTGCTTAAAATCAGGGCCTGTTATTTTTATCATATCCACCTCAATATTATCTCTACTCAGATTGTCGTATAAAGATTTTAATAATTGCTTAGGATCTTCATGATTAAAAAAACAAGCATAAACCAGATTTGTTCCAATAATACCGATTGTTTCCTGTTGCAATTTAGCATCCACATCATTTAATCGGACATGAATGATAACATTGTTCGCTTCTTTTTTAGGGTCAAGCTGAAATCTGATTCCCATCCAGCCATGTCCTTGCATGGTTTTTTCATGATTGATGGTAGTCATGGTGTCGGCAAAAGCAAAGAAAAGTGTTTCTTTATGCTGGGATCGGTTTAGCCTTTCTTCCAAAAGGGCGTATTCCTTTTCAATCATATTCTGTAAACGAGATTCACAAACATATCTACCATCTTTTTCCTTTCCATAAATAGAATCAGAAAAATCTTTGTCGTATGCCGACATGGTTTTGGCAATGGTTCCAGATGCCATTCCAGCTCTGAAAAAGTGCCTTACCACTTCTTGTCCTGCACCAATTTCAACAAATGTGCCATAAATTTTTGAATCCAGGTTTACTTGTAATGCTTTTTGGTCGGGGGATAAAATTATTGGTTTTGTCATTTTTTGTTTTTGTGAACAAACTGCTGCAAATTTATACAGATAAATTTATTGCAACAAGATTAATGTGTTAATTTTACCTTTTCTTTTAACAGGGTATTATGAAAATTACATTTTTAGGGACAGGAACATCACAGGGGATTCCAGTAATTGCTTGCGATTGTAAGGTGTGCAGATCAGATAACCCAAAGGATAACAGATTAAGAACATCTGTACTAATTGAAGATAATAACCAAACTATTGTAATTGATACCGGTCCTGATTTCCGCCAGCAAATGTTAAGGGAAAATGTACAAAAATTAGATGCTATTGTATACACCCATCAGCATAAGGACCATGTGGCGGGCATGGATGATATAAGGGCTTTTAACTATAAGTTCAAAAAGGATATGGATATTTATTGCACAGCAGAAGTGGAAGAAGCGCTAATTAGAGAATTTCCTTATGTGTTTTCTACTTACAAATATCCTGGCGTACCGGAAATAAAAGTCCATAATATTAAAAATGAACCATTTAATATTAATGGTGTTGAAATTTTGCCTATTGAAGGACTGCATTATAAGTTACCCGTTTTGGGCTATCGAATAAATGATTTTGTGTATTTGACGGATGTTAGTTTTGTATCGGAAAAAGAAAAGGAAAAAATGAAAGGGGCAGATATAATTGTATTAGATGCACTTAGGAAAACTCCTCATATATCCCATTTCACTATGGAGCAAGCGGTGGAATTACTAGAAGAGCTACAACCAAAACAAGGGTATCTTATTCATATCAGCCACCTTATGGGCTTACACAATGAGGTGGTAAAAGAATTACCAGATTTTATAAAACCTGCCCATGATGGATTAATTCTTGAACTTTGAATGCATAAGAAATAAAATAAAATTTCGCAAACCCTTATTCACCTTGCTTAAAAAAATAGTAAATTGCAAGCGATTTTAAAAACAAAAATAAAAATGAAGAAGACAACTATTATCTGTTTAATTTTGATGCTATCTGTATCAGTATTTGCATATGAAAATCATGGGTATGATAAGTATGAGGTTCGCTACATCAAAGAGCAAATTACTGCTGATATTACATTACAACAAACACTAAGAGAACAAAATGCTTGGCAAAATTTCCTTGTAAATCATCCGCATTGGTTTGTGAGTTTTAATCAGTTTAATTTAAAACCACATAGAGCTTATGGCGAGCCAATTGATTTGCTAAATGGCAATTCAACAGCAGATAAGGTAATGCACTTTATTACTAATGAGCTTTCTGATTTTAACATTCCTATTGCTGATATTTCCCTTTTGGATATAAGAGAAAACGAAAAATATAAATATTTGGATTTTTATCAAACTTATAATGGACTGAAAGTGCACGATAGCAGATTGTATGTAAAAACTACAAAAGACGATAAATTAGTAACTTTTGGTTTGGATGTTTTCTCAGATATCAATTTAAGCATTTTGCCAACTATTTCAGAAAATGATGCAATAAGTAATGCTACTTTTGGAATTGCAAATGCTTTCACTAATGCTATTGTAAAAACAGATTTGAAAATACTTCCTGTTCCAGAGCACAACAAATACACCTATCGCCTTATTTATGAAGTTGAATTTGAAACTACTATAAGTGTAGGCCCTGCAAAATACCTTTGCCTTGTTGATGCCAATACAGGAGAGTTGTTAATGCGAAAAAATACCATTTTGTACGAAACACCTCCGCCAGCTACTGTTCATGTAGAATCCAATGTGTATGCTGTGCAACCATATATTCCAACTACAGTGAAGGATTTAATAAATTTAAGAGTGCATGTAAACGGCACATCTTATTACACCGACCAAAATGGCGACCTTTCCCTTTCTGCAAATGTGGGTAGTAATGTATATTACGGCTTGGAAGGTCGTTGGTCAAAGGTAGAAACAGGAGGGACAACCCCAGGTATCAATACTACCTTAGGTGCTACTAATAATATTTCTTTTGATAATGATGCTACTTCACAAGAGCGTTCGGCATATTATCATGTGAATGTGGTGCACGATTATATGAAAACTATCTTCCCAACTTTTACTGGCTTGGATTTTGCCATGACAACAAATGTGGATGTTTCCGGTTCTTGTAATGCTTTTTATGGAGGAGGGAGTATTAACTTTTATGCTGAAGGAAATGACTGCCATTCAATGGCGAAAATAGGAGATGTGGTATATCATGAATACGGACATGGAATAAACGATTATAGATACGGAAATTCTGGGATGTGGAATGGTGCTTTAGGAGAAGGCTATGCTGATATTTGGGGCTTGTCCATTACGCAAAACCCTATTTTAGGATTAGGAATGAGTTCGGTAGATCCTAACGATTTTGTTAGAAGATATGATATTGACAGAAAGGTATATCCACAAGATTTAACTGGAGAGGTGCATGCTGATGGTGAGATTATTGCTGGCTGTTGGTGGGATACTTATCTGGGCTTTAATAATATGGGGCAAATGATGGATTTATTCAAAGATACTTATGATAGCGCCCCTGATGGTCCTGGCGGAACGGAGGGTATTATTTTTACTGATATTTTATTGGAAGCACTAATGTCGGATGATAATGATGGAAAT
>DUAL01000146.1 GCA_012960835.1 Flavobacteriales bacterium
ATATATCTTCATCATGCCCCACCTCTGCCTTTGTTGTTGGAGTAAGAATAGGCATTGGAAATTTGTCATTTTCCTTCATTCCATTTGGCATTGGAACGCCACAAATTGTTCTCTTACCATCTCGGTATTCTCTCCAAGCATGGCCAGTAAGATAACCTCTTATTACCATCTCTACTTTAAAAGGTTCACACCTTTTTCCAACTGAAACAGATGGATCAGGAGTAGCTTCTAACCAGTTAGGAACAATATCAGTAGTAGCTTTCAAAAATTTAGAAGCAATTTGGTTTAGCACTTGCCCTTTGAAAGGAATTCCTTTTGGCAATACGTGGTCGAAAGCCGAAATTCTATCAGTTGCAATCATGATAAGTGTATCTTTATTTATGGTATATACATCTCTTACTTTTCCTTTATAGAGCTTGGTTTGCTCAGGAAAAGTGAATTCTGTTTTTACAATGGTGCTTGACATTTTATTTTTCTTTTTTAGGTTTATGAAATGCTTTAATTATTTTTTTAACTAGCGTATGCCGAATTACATCTCTTTCGTCAAGGATTACAAAACCAATCCCTTCCATTTTTTGTAATATTTTTTGTGCCAACACCAATCCTGAGGGTTGATGCTTTGGCAAATCTATTTGAGTAACATCTCCTGTAATTACAAATTTTGCAGATTTTCCCATTCTAGTCAGGAACATTTTTATCTGACTTTCTGTTGAATTTTGCGCCTCATCCAAAATCACAAATGCGTTATCTAAGGTTCTCCCTCTCATAAAAGCCAAAGGAGCAATTTGTATAATACCATGTTCGGTATATTCCGCTAATTTTTCTGGCGGAACCATATCCAAAAGTGCATCATAAAGGGGTTGCAAATAGGGATCTAGTTTTTCTTTCAAATCACCAGGTAAAAATCCCAAATTCTCCCCTGCCTCTACTGCCGGTCGCGTGAGAATTATTTTTCTTACTTGCTTTTGTTTTAGGGCACGAACTGCTAAGGCAACTGCAGTATAGGTCTTTCCTGTTCCGGCAGGACCTATTGCAAAAAGCATATCATTTTCTTCTAACTGCTTTACCATTTTCCTTTGATTAACGGTTCTGGCTTTTATTAGTCTCCCTTTTTGCCCGTGCAGTATAAGGTCGTTTTCTTCTGATAGAATATTATTATCATCTTCCAGAATTAAGCGTTCTAGTTGGTTAATAGTTAAGCTACCATACTCATGAACATGCTTTAAAATAGCATCAAATTTTTGTTGAAATATTAAGATATCGTCTGTTTTACCGATAACTTTTATGGCGTTTCCTCTGGCAATTATTTTGAGTGATGGGAACAAATTAGAGAGTCGTTCAAATTTTTTGTTGTTGGCTCCAAATAGCATTACCAAATCGACTCCTTCAATTTTTATTGTTTTTTCACTCATTAAATAATCATTTTCAATTGTTTTATCATTACTTTTGACCACTGCAAATTAACAATTTTTTTAAGTATTATTTAAGGATTATATGCCGATAATTACTCTCACTACTGACCTTGGACTAAAAGACCATTATGTAGCATCTGTAAAGGGTGCAATTCTCAGTCAAATTCCAGATGTAAGTATTGTGGATATCACACATAGTATTGAGGCCTTTAATATTTCACAAACCGCTTATGTTATCCGAAATTGTTATAAAAATTTCCCGGCAGGAAGCATTCATATTTTGGGTGTTGATTCTGAACTTTCCTTAAAAAATTCTCATTTGGCAGTTTTTGCTGGGGGACATTATTTTATTGGAACCGATAATGGTACTTTTTCCCTTTTGTTTGATGAGCTAAAACCAGATAAAATTGTAGAACTTAATATTTCTCAAAATACCGATTCTTTAACTTTTCCTATAAAAGATGTGTTTGTAATTGCGGCTTGCCATATTGCAAGAGGAGGGACACTTGAAATTATTGGTAAGGAAATTGCTGCATTTACGGATATAAAATCAGAATTAAAACCAGTAACAGAACACGATATAAATACAAAAAACAACATTATAAAAGGAGCAGTTGTTTATATAGATAGTTACGGAAATGCAACAACCAACATAAGTAAAAAATTATTTGAGCAAGTAAGAAAGGGGCGTGATTTTGTAATTTTGTTTGGCAGAGAAAACGAGAAAATATCAAAGATAAGAGAAAAATATAAAGATGCACATGAGGGAGAAAAGTTAGCTATTTTTAGTGCCAACGGTATGTTGGAAATAGCACAAAACAAGGGTAGAGCTACCGATTTATTAGGGCTTAAATTGCACGATTACATAAGGATTGAATTTAAATGATTGCACTTTTTAGAAAAGAAATAAATCAGTTTTTTAGCTCCCTTACCGGACTGCTAACCATTGTTATTTTCCTGATGATAAATGGTCTTTTTATGTGGATTTTTTCTGGTGATTTTAATGTGCTAGATTTTGGCTATGCCAATATGGATTCCTTTTTTATGCTTGCTCCAATTTTATTCCTAATTTTTATTCCTGCGATTTGTATGCGCTTGTTCTCAGAGGAATGCCGCTCAGGAACAATGGAGGTTTTACTTACTAAGCCAATATCAATATGGAATGTGGTAGTAAGCAAATATTTGGCTGCAAATGTGCTTGTTTTATTTTCAATTTTGCCAACACTCATTTATTTTATTAGCATTTATTTTCTGGGAGAGACTATCGGTAATTTGGATGTGGGAGGAATTATTGGTTCTTATTTGGGCTTATTTATGCTTTCCTCTGCTTTTATTGCAATAGGGATTTTTGCCTCAGCCATCAGTTCCAATCAAGTAGTTGCATTTTTAATAGCGATTATTTGTAATGCCATAGTTTATTATGGTTTTGGTATTTTGAGTGAAGTTACTTTCTTCCAAAATTGGGATTTATTCATTAGCAATTTAGGAATTGCTTATCATTATAATGTCATGAGTAAGGGGGTGATTGACAGCCGTGATATTTTATATTTCATGAGTATTTGTTTTCTCTTTTTGATGCTAAGCAAAACCACAATTCAATTAAAAAGATAGATGGTGAAAAATAAAGTATTTCTTCCAATAGTTTATAGTATTATATTTATTATTTTACTCAATGCAATTGGGAGTTTTTTGCATTTCAGAATTGATTTAACAAGCGAAAAAAAATATACTCTTTTAGATGAGACTAAAAAAGTTTTAACTGGACTAGATGATTTAATTTACATCAAAATATATTTGGATGGCGATTTTCCTTCTGGCTTTAAACGATTGCAAAAACAAAGTAAAGAAACATTAGAAAACTTCAAAAATATAGCAGGAAAAAGATTGGATTTTGAATTTATCAATCCTTCTGAAAGTAATAGTGCAAAACAAAGGACTTCGATTTACAAACAACTAATAGAACAAGGACTGCAACCTACCGATTTGCAAGTAAAAGAGCAAGCCGGCATGAGCAGTTCCATCATTTTTCCTGGGGCAATTATTTACTATAAAGAAAAACATTTAGCACTGCAATTGCTAAACAACGAATTGGGTGTACATCCAGAAGTGGCACTAAATAATTCCATTGAAACCCTAGAATACGAATTTGTATCAGCCATATCGAAACTTACTAAGAACCGAAAAGATAAAATCGCTTTTTTAAACGGACATGATGAGTTAAAGGAAAGGGAAGTTACTGATATTTCCTATTCTGTTTTATCCGATCATTATTCACTTTCTGAGTATTACGATATTGAGCATTTTGATATAACAGAGTTTGAGTTGGATAGCATTACAAAAGAGGTAAGGTTGGCAAGGCAATTGCAAAAGTTAAAAACTTTTAAAGCGCTTATAATAGCAAAGCCAAAAACTACTTTTAACAATTTGGATAAATTACTAATTGACCAATACATAATGGCGGGCGGAAATATACTTTGGCTTATAGATGGAGTAAATGCAAATATGGATTCTTTACAACAATCGGATGGCTATTTTATGGCGCAAAAGAATCAGCTTAATCTGGATGATATGCTATTTATTTATGGTGTGAGAATTAATGCGGATTTAATGCAAGATAAAAGGGCAACTAAAATTCCAATAATTACCGGCTATAGTGGAAATATGCCACAGCAATCCTTTTTCTCCTGGCCTTATTATCCTTTGCTTTTTTCGGATTCCGATCATCCTATTTCAAAAGGATTGGATGCCATACAATGTGAGTTTGTAAGTTCTATTGACACCATAAAAAACAAAATAAATAAAACCATTTTATTGCATAGTTCTACATATGCAATGCTAGCCCCTAGTCCACATAGGGTAAGTTTAGGAATTTTGAAAAATCCTCCAAAAGAAGATTATTTTAATAATCCAAACATTCCAATTGCTGTGCTTTTGGAAGGGGAGTTTGAATCGGTTTTCAAAAATAGAATTACGCCAAAAAAGAAAGACTTTGATTTTAAAGAAAACAGCAAAAACACTAAAATGATTATAGTAAGTGATGGGGATATTATACGAAATACTTATTCAGAGAAAACAGGAAATGTTTACCCTTTGGGCTATGATAAATTTGGTAAATTTATTTATCCTGGAAATAAAACTTTCATCAT